>CAYSRF010000011.1:0-18574 GCA_964433595.1 Hadarchaeota archaeon (SeqCode)
ACAAAACGAAAAGGTTTCATACCATTGACGCTTGAACGACTCATTCAAGAGCGCGCGCAGTTGAAGCGGGAACTGAAAAAATACAAACGGGAGAGTAAGGAATACCAATCGCTCGATGCGCAGCAAACAGCGCTCAAAATCATCGCGAACAGTTTCTACGGTATGTTAGGTTACCCACGTGCAAGGTGGTACTTCAAGCAGTGCGCAGAGAGCGTAACAAGTTTTGGCCGCCACTACATTCACAAGACTATTGAAATGGCGAAGGATTTTGATTTTGAAGTGATTTACTCAGATACTGATAGTTTGTACTGTAAACTCAACGGCAAGAAGCGTGAAGATGCGATGAAATTTTTGAAGCAAGTGAACGAGAATCTACCGGGCATCATGGAACTTGAGTTCGAGGACTTTTACCCGCGAGGCGTTTTTGTTACTAAAAAGCGTTACGCGATGATCGATGAGGAGGGGAGAATGGTAGTTAAAGGTCTAGAGTTCGTCCGTCGTGATTGGGCAGCACTCGCAAAGAAAACCCAAGAAGAGGTGCTCAGAGCTATCCTTAAAGACGGCTCGCCGGAAAAGGCAGCTAAGCTCATACGCAAAACTACCCGCGATGTGCTCGAGGGTCGTGTCAGCTTGGACGACCTCGTGATCTACACCCGGCTTAAAATGCCCATCGAGAGCTATCGTTCAATAGGCCCCCACGTGGTTGCGGCGAAGCGACTCCGTGAGCTTGGGCGTGAGGTAGAACCCGGGACGGTAATAGCATACATTGAGGCCAAGGGTGCAGGGAGCATAAGCGAGCGCGCCATTCCTGTGGAGGACTTTAAGGGTAGGGAGTACGACCCTGACTACTACGTCGAGCACCAAGTCCTGCCGGCGGTGATGCGGATCATGGAGGTCTTAGGTTACAAGGAGGAGGACCTCCGCTTCGAGCGGGAGAAGCAGGTAAAGCTATCGAAGTTCACTTGATGAGCAATTCGCCCTCTGAGGTCAAACCCACATCAAAACTTTGAGTTGCTGACCGGCCGTGTAGTTTATCCCCCGCCCCTTCACGAATCTTGGATATTATGTCAAGTGTGCTGAGCTTGACTCGTATCTTCGCAGCATCTGCAGCTTTAAACAATCTCTTGGGCACTTCCAAAATGTCGTCGCCTTGCCTGACCTCAAGCACAACTGGGGCACGGAGCTTTGCTACCAGCTTGAGCGTGCGTTCAGCCCGCGCGATGTTATTCCTTGCCCGGCGCTCGAGGATGCAGACGTTTGCTCGTGAGGTCCGCAACTTTCGAGCTATCTCTGCTTGGATCAACCCCTTCACCCTGAGCTCGAGCACCCGCGCCTGCGCCTCGGTCAGGAGGGTATCCTTGGACATGCCATCAGGTTTAATTTGGACGCAGGATTAAACAACTTTTGTTTGAGGGATTTGGATGTTAACCGAAGAGGAACTTGAGGCATATCGAAAGGTCGGCAAGCTTTTGGCCGAGGTTCGCGAGCAAGTGCGCCCACTCGTGAAGCCAGGCACCATGCTGCTCGAGATAGCTGAGGTGGTCGAGGAGTCGATCGCGCAGCGCGGGGGTAAGCCCGCGTTTCCCTGCAACGTTTCGATCAACGAGGTCGCTGCCCACTACAGCCCTCCCGCGAACGATGACACAAGCATCAAGGAGGGGGATATGGTCAAGGTCGATCTGGGTGCCCACCTCGATGGGTACATCGCTGATACCGCATTCACCGTAGCGACAGGCGAAAAGCAGGAGCTTGTGCAGACGGTTCAGCGAGCGCTCGAAGCAGCGATTGCAGCGATCAAGCCGGGTATCGATGTGGGCGAAATAGGAAAAATTATTGAGGAAACAGCTAGCGCGGCTGGCTTCAAGCCCATTCGAAACCTCACCGGTCACAGCCTATTGCGATGGAACCTGCACGGGGGCCTGACTGTCCCGAACGTGAAGGAGGAGACTGGGCAGAAGATGAAGGTCGGCGATGTTGTGGCGCTCGAGCCGTTCGTGACCGATGGGGCTGGGTATGTCGAGAACCAACAAAAAGTTTACATCTTCCGTTACCTCCGCGACCGCCCGGTGCGGCTTCGAATGGCAAGGCAACTGCTCAACGAGGTTAAGCGAGCCTACGATGGCCTCCCGTTCGCCGAGCGGTGGCTTGCCAAAAAGATGTCAAAGCTGAGACTCGAGCTGACTCTGCGGGAGCTTGTGGGCGTTGGGGCTCTCTGGCCTTATCACGTGTTGGCGGAGCGAGCAGAGGGCAAGGTAGTGCAGGCTGAGCACACGGTAATAGTGACTGAAGAAGGGTGCGAGGTAACTACGCGCTAAAAATATCGGTACCAAGTGTTACCTATATTTTCATTTGCGCAGTACGAGCATCGCGTGGTCCTTCTCGTAGGGGTCGAGAATCTTCGCATCGATTATTTCCAATTCCTTTTCGAGTTTTTCCATCTCATCCCTGAAGATTTCGCGCGGCTCCTTAGTGACATCGATGCTCCGGGCCTTGAGTGCAAGCACCGCGTACCCGCCCTCACGTAGAAATGCCTTCACATTTGCCAGCAGAATATCCGTCTGGTCGGGCTGAGCAACATCCTGGTAGACCACATCCGCCTTCTCGACGAGCGCGCAATAGCTCCCCGGCTGCCGCGCGTCGGCCAAGAGAGGCACCATGTTGGGTCTGTGATTGCATACCACCAGCAAATCGCGGAGCGGGCGAGATGAAATTTCAATGCAGTAAATAGAGCCGTTTGAGCCGATTAGGTCGGAAACATGTGAGGCGGTCGTTCCGCTGGCGGCCCCGAGGTAGAGCACACGTTTACCTTGGTCAATCGGGGCCTCCTTGATGTCCTTCAAGATGGCAGCCGCGAGCTTGCTCCGATAAGGGTCCCAGAGGCGGTACTCGATTCCTTCGATTTTGAGGAGCCGCTCGCCATAGACTTGGGCGCCCGGTGCTAAGTTGACCGTGGCAAGCTTGCGCGTCCCATCCTCGAGCTCGACCCAGTAGATCCCAGCAAAGCGTTTGTGTTCGGTTACTTTCATTTCCTCGGCTCCTTGTATTTCGCCTTGATATCGGCTATGCGTGCCTTTAAGTCGGCAGCAAGCTTGTCCCCCACGAACTCGCCCGACATCGCATCGACGCGCGCGGCTATGGACAGTTTTCCTGCGAGGGCGCGGGCTATCTTTCCTCGCTGCCACCTGGGCGCCCCCCGAACCTCAGGGTACTGGTAGATCACGCCGTGCTTGGGGGGCCTCGCTCGAGTGCGGAGCGCCCTGAAGAGTGCTTTTTCCGCCCCGAGTATTTGAAGTGTGCTCGCGGGCAAACGAGAAAGTTCCTTCAAACCTCCCGCTAATAAAATAAGCCGTGCACCAATCGAGCCCCCGACGACCGCCCGCAGATTTGGCGCCACCTGGGCCATCAACCCATCGATGTGTTCGGCTACCCGCTCCCGGAGCTCGTAGAGGGCGAACACCTCTCGTGCACAACCCTGCAACGTTTTGATATCGAGTTCGTCGAATGGGGCGCCCAAGGAACTCCCTGCGGCCTCGACTATTCGCGCGACATCTTCATCCGGCAATTCCACCACGCCCTTTACCGCGGCTTGGGTAAATCGCTCGCGCGAGCCCAGTTCCAAAACGAGTTTCAGGTAGGTTTGGTGCTCGGGGGCAAGCCTGTCCAGCTCGGGGAAGTGGGTGGAGTACCACTCGCGGATTAGGCCGGAGAGGATGTTGGCGAACTTGTCCAGCTCATCGAGCATGCTTATGGCTTTAATGACGAGCTTGTCCCGCTCGGCAGCCTCCACCCGAAGCTTTTGTCGCGTGAGGATGAAGTTCACCTCGCGAGCGAGCTTGTCCGCCTCCTCAAACCCCACCTCCTTTGCTATCTCCTTGAGCTTGGTGCGCAGGAGCTCGCCTGCCCGGTTCGGTAGCTGCACCTCGAACTTGGCGAGTCGGAATTCCTCGCGCAATCGTGAGACAATCAATTCAGACTCGAGGGTGAATTCTCGGGAGCCCTTCTCGACCAGTTTGGCGATGAGCTCGCGGTGCTCTTCCGTGGGGGTGCCCATCTGAACACTCGCCAGCCGTCCGGCCACCTCGACTGCATCTCGGGGGAACTGCTTCGAAGTGAGCATCCGCCCCTCATCGTCGAATGCGAACACTCCTAACACGCACTCCGCTATGTGAACCGCCACGCGTATACCCGAGTAAGAACTGATTTAAACTTCAATAAAGCTTTAACAGAGGAGCCAAGGATTGCCTATTCTAACCTTTTGAAGCCCTTCCTCCTCGCAGATCCTCACAAACCGCTCAGCATCCTCGCGCTTGGTGTAAGGCATGTCGTCCATGTAATAGAGCGGGTGAAAGGCGAGCAGGGAGTAGGGGATGGTCGGGTCCAAGTCGGCGATGAATGATGCAAGCGCCCGAATTTCCCCATCGTCTACATAGCCCGGCACCAACAGCGTGCTCGCTCGGGCGAATGGGACTTCGGGGCGCTCGAGGTGGCGCTTACCCAGCCACTTGAAGTTCTCGTAGGCCGCGCGATGCTCGACGCCCGAAAGCGCGTAGAGGATTTCCGAATACCAAGATTTTAAGTCTGCTTTGATCCCGCCGCCGCTCTCCATCGATAGCTCGCCGAACTGCTTTAGGCTCGACAGGCTCATGCTTAGGTTGGTTTCAAGGCAGACGCGGAAGATGCGTTTTTCCCGCTCGGCGGTCTCGCGCATGAGTTTAGCGGAGGCTACCACGAAGGGTATCTGACTCGAGGGGTCGCCCCCGAAATAGCAGGCGCAACCCACGTTTTTGTTGGCCTTTTCTGTAAGCTCAGCGGCACTCATCGTGGGCTTCCCCTCCACCGTGAGCTCGCGGAAGCTGAAGTTCTGGCAGAAGAGGCAGCTATAGGTGCAGCTCCCCAGAAAAATCGAGAGGTTGTTATATCCTATGTCCCCCTTTGGTGTCCGACACCATTTCGGGTATCCCGCTCCGCTAGACCCCGCGCAGAATTCGGCGGGAACGCAGTTGGTTGGCAGGGGGTCGTAGTACCAAGTCAGCAGGCCTCGATCGGGCGAGCCAAATTTTCGAACGAGTTTGCCGCCGATGTTTTCAACAATTCCACAAAAACCTTTTCCGCCCTCGGGGATTCGGCAGTCGTTCCCACAAGCACCGCATCGTATGCCTTTGGGATCTTTAGGTGCTCGAGCTGGCAAACCGTAGCGCCTCCTAACGCTGGCATGCGCTGCCTCGATGTAGAGCCTAGCATCCTCGAACCTTTCGCGCGCGCATCGGGCGCAGACTTTGAGCGTGGCCGAGATATCCTCAGCTTCTCTGCCACAGACCTCGCACTTCGCTCGCCAGCCCTTAGCATGCCGTAAGAACACAGTGCCACCATTTTCTTTTTTAGGCAGTAGCGATTAAAGATGAGTTGGTGGGAGCGTGCAAAAGAGAACCGAAGAAAAAGTCATCGCGCTCGGCACCGAGCGCCTAAAGCGCGGGTTCGCCAAGATGCAGAAGGGTGGCGTGATCATGGATGTGACGAACCCGGAGCAGGCGATCATAGCTGAGGAGGCCAGAGCGGTAGCGGTAATGGCTTTGCAGGCGGTACCAGCTGACATTCGGGCGGCCGGAGGTGTCGCTCGCATGGCGGACCCTGCGATTGTTGAAGCGATCATGAATGCCGTCACCATCCCAGTCATGGCAAAGTGCAGGATAGGCCACTTTGCTGAGGCGCAAGTTTTGGAAGCATTGGGGGTGGATATGATAGACGAATCGGAAGTTTTGACCCCCGCAGATGAGGAATTCCATGTCGACAAACACAAGTTCAAGGTCCCATTCGTCTGCGGCGCCTACGATTTGGGCCAAGCACTGCGGAGGATGGACGAAGGGGCTGCAATGATTCGAACAAAGGGCGAGGCTGGCACCGGTAATGTAGTCGAGGCCGTCCGCCACATCCGAATCACCAAGCGCCAGATATCGGAGCTAGCTGAACTGGAGCATGACGGCCTTGAAGCGAAGGCGCGGGAGTATCGGGTGCCCGTCGAACTCGTGGAGGAAACGGCGAAACTGCAGCGCCTACCAGTTGTTTGGTTCTGCGCCGGAGGGATCGCCACGGGCTGTGATGCGGCGATGGTTATGCAGTTAGGTGTTGACGGTGTTTTCGTTGGTTCAGGAATATTCAAGTCTAGCGACCCCCAAAAGATGGCGCGGGCGATAGTGGAGGCAACAAGGCACTATGATGATCCCCAAGTGTTGCTAGAAATCAGTAAGGACCTGCCACAAGCTATGCCCGGGATAGACATCAAAACGCTCAAGGAATCGGAAAAATTACAGGCAAGGGGCGTCTAATCCAAGCTCTACTAAGAGTCCAGTTAATGCAATACTTATTGAGGAAAATTTCCTTAAGTTTGGAAATTGCTGGCGGTTAGTATGAAGATATGTATCATCGGCCTCCAAGGTGCGGTTAGCGAGCACCTCGAGGTGACGAAGCGAGCGATGCAAAAGCTAGGCATCGAGGGCGAGGCGATCTGGGTCGGCAGACCTGAGCAACTCGAGGACGTGGACGGCATCATCATCCCGGGTGGCGAATCGACGACGATCGGCAAGCTCATGCTCACGACCGGGCTCTTCAAGCGAGTCAAGCAGCTCGCAGTCGAGGGTGTACTAATTTTAGGCACCTGTGCTGGCCTCATCGTGCTGGCCAAGCGCGGGGACAAGCAGGTCATGCGGACCGGGCAGCTGTTGCTGGGACTGATGGATATCTCCGTGATCCGAAATGCTTTCGGCAGGCAGCGCGAGTCGTTTGAGGTGGACTTGGGGATCCCTGCCTTGGGTGAGGAGCCCTACAGCGCGGTTTTCATTCGGGCACCAGCAGTCGAGGAGGTCTGGGGAGATGCTCGAGTCTTGGCCGAGTTTCAAGGAAAAATCGTCGCGGTGCAGCAGGACAACTTGCTCGCCGTAGCTTTTCATCCGGAGCTCACGCCCGACACACGATTGCACGAGTATTTCCTGCGGATGTGGCAGCGATAGATCGAGGAAAAGAAATTAAACTAGTCGCGCTAAGTAATATAGGGCGGATGAATGAACCTACGTTACCCAAAAAATGTGCATTTCGAGTGTCAGCGATGCGCCAAGTGCTGCGGCGATGGTTCACACCGTGGGCGAAATATCTTGTTGCTCGAATCCGACGTCAGGCAAATATCCAAAACAACGGGGTTAAGACCTCTCTCGTTCGCCTCCCGCTCGTTGAGCGTTCAGCCCTACCGTTACCGAATGAAAAAACGAAGTGGGAAGTGCGTTTTTTTGGACGGAAAAGCCTGCAGAATTTACAACCTCCGGCCGCTCATCTGCCGCTTTTACCCGTTCTCGCTCAAAAGGGGCAACAACGGCTATAGGCTCGAGGTTTCGGAGGAGTGCCCGGGTATCGGTCTTGGGGATGTCCTCAAAGAGAGTGACTTTGAGAGAATGTTTGAGGAAGCACAAAGACTATTGCAATCTTCATAGCATTCCTTTCTTTTTCATAGCTTTCATTACCTTTTCCTTAGCAATTTCATTTGCAGTTTCCCTTGCAGCAATCCCTTTCTCTCTAGCTCTCTCCAAAACCATTCTTGTGCTTTTTTTGATTTTTTCCTCAATGAGCTCAAACATTTTCTCTGCTTTGTATCCTTTGTATTCGGCATAGGAAGAAATCACTCCGCCAGCATTTGCAACAAAATCTGGAACCACTAAAACTCCTTTCTTGTAAAGAAATTCTTCAGCCTTAGCTGTTATGGGAATATTTGCCCCCTCAACAACTATTCTCGCTTTAACTCAAGCAACATTCTCCATCGTTATCGAATCTGATAAAGCAGCGGGAATTAAAACGTCTACATCCAATCCAAATAAATCCTGATTTTTCAAGAGATTTCCAGGCATGTAATTTATCACGCTTCCTGTCTCTCTTTTAACTCTCGATAATTCTTCAAAGTTCAACCCATCTGGATTGTAAATACATCCTTTGCTATCGCTCACCGCAACAATTTTCGCTCCAAACTGTGAAAGATGTTTGAAAGCAAATCGTGCTACGTTTCCGAAACCTTCTATTGCAACTTTTACTTGATTTACGCTGAGCCCCGAATGCTCTATCGATAAAACTGCTGCGTGCGCAACACCAAAACCAGTTGACCCTAATTCATGTGGAATGCCGCCGATATCCTTCGGCTTGCCTGTACAAGCCTTAAGCGATCCAACTGCCTCTGCAAACCACCTCATTTCCTCTTCGCCAGTGCAAACGTCAGGAGCCGCAATGTACATGCTCGGACAAAATGGTCTTAGAGCTCTCCCAAATGCCTGGATCAAAGCTTTTTTCTCCTCCCCAGAAATTTTTTTGGAGTCAGCCACTATACCAGATTTTGCCCCACCGAAAGGTAAATTAATCAAAGCGCATTTCCAAGTCATCGTCCTTGCAAGCCTAAATACCTCTTCCGTGGTAACAGAGGGGGTCATCCTGATCCCTCCTTTGCCGGGACCGAGGGCGGTGTTATCAATAACGAGTATTCCCCTCAATTTTGTCTTTGGCTCATAGACTTCCAATATTTTTTCTGGGCCAAATTCATCGTAGGTTATCATTTAACCCACTTCTATGAACACCTCTTTTTTTAGTTCGCTAGGCTCACACTTAGTAGCTTTAGAGCAAGCGTTTGCGCTAATGTCGGACATCTTACCAAATCACCTAAGGTTTGCACTTTAAAAGCTATTTATTGGTCCTCAGCACAAGTCTTTTGAATCCAGCCCCCAAATAACAAATTGGTGTACGCATGCAAGAATTTCCTGAATTCATCGAGGAAGAAGAGGAGGAAGAAGAAAACTGGCCGGCGATGATAAGATTAGAGATAATCGAATACATCCTCCGCCGCTACGGTATCTTCCGCGCCCCGGACCTAGCGCATATCTTGGATTGGAAAGTCCGGGAAGTCAACCGTGTACTTCGTCAGCTCGAGAACTCCGGTCGCGCGAAGCGCATGAAGTTGGGTAAGAACTATGTTTGGTCTTCGGTCGAGGAGTCGCACCTAACCCCCATGCATTACTAAACGGATCTCGTGCCCTTGGGCGACTTTTTTCATCCTTTTGATCCTTGCTTGTGGGTTGGTCAGGCTGCGACTTTAGCTAAAGCACCCCGAGAAAGGACCTAAACTTTTATTGCTCATCGGGCGATGCTTTTAGCGTGGCCAAATGGTCAAGATGGTCGACATCGGATCGAAGCCGTCAGTATCCCGAGTGGCAAGGGCAAGCGGTTTCATTCGCTTGAAACCCGAAACGCTCCAGAGGATCAAGGCGGGGGAGGTGCCTAAGGGTGATGTGCTGGTAGTCGCCCAGACCGCTGCAATTTTGGCGGTCAAACGCACTCCGGAGCTCATCCCCTTAACCCACCAAATTACAATTACAAGCACTGATGTAATTTTTAAGTTGGAGAAGGAGGGGGTTCGCGTCGAGGTCGAAGTCAAGAGCAAGGGGCAGACCGGCGTCGAGATGGAAGCCTTGGTTGGTGTGGCGAGTGCACTGCTCACAATTTGGGACATGGTAAAAATCTTGGAGAAGGACGAGACCGGACAGTATCCCACGACTTCGATCGAAGATATTCGTGTGTTAAAGAAGGTGAAAGGTTGAGCGCGATCGAGCATCGTAGGAAGGCGCCAAAACACCTAAGGATAGCTGTTCTCGTCGTGAGCGACACTCGAGCAGCAGCGATGTACAAGGGGCGCGACGAAGACGTTACTGGAAAACTCATCGAGCAAAGCGCACGCGATGCCGGGCACGAAACGACTAGGTCGATAGTCCCAGACGAGGCGGGTGAGATAAAAAAAGCAGTGCAAAGGTTCATCGCGGACAAAAAAATCGATGTCGTGATAACGACTGGCGGCACTGGCATAGCGAGGCGTGATGTCACAATCGAAACATTGAGCCCGCTTTTCGAGAAGGAGTTACCGGGGTTCGGTGAGATTCTGCGGCGCAAGGGCTATGAAAAGGTCGGCACAGCGGCGCTTTTGACCCTAGCTACAGCGGGCATCATCGAGCGGAAGCCGGTTTTTTGCTTACCAGGGGCCCCGAACGCAGCAGAGGTCGCGATGGGACTCATCCTTCCCGAGTTGGGGCACATCATTAAGCACGCACGTGAGTGAGATGCGAGTTCGGATGCGGGGCTTCGCCCGCTACACAAGGCTCGGCGATGCTCTAAAGACCGTGCTATCGCGAGTAAAGCGTTTGGGCTCCGAGTTCGTATCCTTCGATCACGCCTTCGGCCGCGTGCTGGCGGAGGATGTTATTTCAAAGACCGATGTGCCCCCCTTCAATCGCTCGGCCGTCGACGGCTATGCGGTTCGCGCAGCCGATACATTTGGAGCAAGTGAAACAAAGCCTAAAAAACTCCGTGTAGTCGGGTCCGCGAAAATAGGGGTTGTAACCAAATTTCGTGTGCGAAAAGGCGAGGCGGTCAAACTGATGACAGGGGCACCGATGCCTCGAGGTGCAGATGCAGTCGTGATGGTCGAACACACTAAAATCGAGGGGAAACGCATAGCTGTGCTGGTGCCGCTAACGCCCGGCAAGAATGTTTCAGCTCGGGGGGAGGATGTCCGCGCAGGCGAGGTGGTGCTGAAGTATGGGCAGCAGCTCAGGCCCCAAGATATCGGCATGCTTTCGTCAATCAGTCATCTCAAGGTGCGGGTTTTTCGTAGACCAAAAGTTGCAGTTATCGTGACCGGGTCCGAGCTCAGGCGCCCAGGCACGCGACTAAAGTCAGCTCAAATCACGGACATCAACAGATACTCTTTAGCCGCGGGGGTTACGAGCTGCGGTGGCGTGGCGAACCCACTCGACATCACTCCTGACAAACCACAAGCGTTGCGCCGCACACTACAAAAAGCACTAAAAAATGATGTGGTCCTTATTTCGGGTGGAAGTTCGGTGGGAGAACATGATATCGCCCCCGATGTGGTTGCCGAGCTTGGGGAGCTGCTTTTCCATGGTGTCACTTTGCGTCCGGGCGGTCCAACAGCATTTGGCATCGTTCGGGGTAAACCGGTATTCTGTTTAGCTGGTTTTCCGGTTGCCTCGCTGGTCGCTTTTGACATGCTGGTCAGACCCGCGATTTGGGTGATGCAGGGGCTGCCCCCGGATTGGGGATGCTTAAGGGTTCGTGCAAAGTTGACGCGCAAGGTCACCTCGAGCTTGGGGCGTGCTGATGTGGTGCGGGTGCGGGTCTGGAGCGAGGCGGATGAACTCTTGGCTGAGCCGATCCGAGTCACTGGGTCGGGCATCCTGAGCTCGATGACGCGCGCGGATGGGTTCATTCTCGTTCCTGAGACTATGGAAGGTTTTGAGAAGGGCGCTGTCGTAGAGGTCGAACTTTATTAATCGAGCGTTTGATTACGTTAAGGGGAAGTGATTTCGTGACAGGAAAGATTGAGGATATGGTAGCCGATTTGATTGCCGAAATCAGGCATAGACTCGATGAGCTCGAGCGCCGCGTTGCGTCCCTTGAGCTATCGCTCGGAAAGGTCCAGCCACCTAAGCGTACCGGCAAGATCGTTAAGTCGAAGCATCACATCAGATGAGAATTATGGTGCTTCGAACCTATCGTTCCGGCCCACTTCAGGTTGCAGAAATCGAATGCTATGGGTGTGAAGGGCTAAGTTCGCTTGAGGATAAGCGTTGCCGCGCCTGCGTGCTCGAACAGCTCGGTGCGCAGAACTCAGTGGCCCAAGTTACCCTTCGCCGGGCCTATAAACGGGTGTACTGTTCGAGAGAGCTCTCGAAACTCGCCCGGACCCTAGCTGTGCTTAAACAGCTCATTTTCGACCGTGCATCTTACGCGGCAAGCGAGAGGGACAAGTGCAAAGAATGTGTGGATGAGCGTTACGGGGAATTGACCAAGCGATGGAAAATGCTATTGAAAGCACCGCACGATTTCTCACCGATTGAGGAACTGGTGAAAAAATACGGTGGGCTCAAGGGTGAATGCGCGAAATGCACCGAGCGTTATTTCCTAAAACTTCTTGCGAGCGCAAGGGCAGGACTAGCAGGCATCACAGCCATCCAAAACGCTGACGAAACAAATTATGACGAGGTTTTTGCGGCACGAGTGATACCATTCTTCGTCGAGGGAATTTGTCACCCGCCGAGGCACAGGTTGAAACTGTTGGAAACCTATGAGTTAGCCGAGCGGCGAGGCACCGTGCGGATTTACGAGCAGCTCGATCGTCCGCTACCGTTTTACCAGCTTGACCTTCCAGAGCTCAAGATGCCCGCGGAGCACCTTCAGTTGCTGGACGATGCATATAAATTTGAAACCACGGTCGAACCGGGGCACGCCCGTTTCGCTTTCCCGACACGTATCTCGGGGTTCCTCGACGATTGGTACAATGTGTTGCTGCATATCCTTCGGGAGCGCTCGGACATCAAGATTCCCTCGGGTGAGCTTAGGGAACTAGCCAAGCAGATGTCTGGCTGGCTCACCTACCGGTGGCTTGAGCCCCTCAGCTACGATGAAAAGCTCACCGACATTTACATCCCCGCACCGCCCGAGCTTCAGCCAATTCGAGTCGTCCACGAACGTTGGGATATGTGCGAGACTGGTATCCATTGGACGACGCCGGCTCTGTTAGGATTTGGGGAAACTCTCGCTTCCCGCCTTGCGACGTCATTCGATGAAGTTCGCCCGCAGTTGGACATTGAAATTCCCGAGCTTGGAATGCGATTGTTTTTGAGTCGGTATCCGGCGATATGGTCAAGGAGCATTGCGGTATCGGTTAGGAAGCGCCGCCGCCGAGCTTGGACTCAGCCACTCTTCCTCGAGCGGGGCACGCTCACACCCCTTGCCAGCTCGCTTGTGAGCAACCTCGTCCGGCGAGGCGCTTCAGCTTTTATCATAGGCGAGATGGGGAGCGCAAAGACCAGCGAGGTCGAGACGCTAGTGCCCGAGATAGGCCCCCACCAACGCATCATAGCATTTCAGGATACGGAGGAACTCCACCTCGAGGAGTTCGTCGCGCATGGCTACTCGATCGAGAACGTGCGGATCGCCGATGCCGAGCAACTTCAACGTCAGATCGATGCCTTCCTTCGAGGGGGCGCGGCATACTGGCTCATCACGGAGGTGCGAGTGATGAAAGCTGTTCGGGCGGCCTTGGGGGCGGCGGCGCGGCAGGGAAGTCAGCCGATCGTGAGCAGCTTTCACGCCCGCTCGAAGCGCGAGATGTTTGATCTGGTGTGCCGCATCATGGGATTGCATGACGCAGCCTACAAGTACGTCGATCTTGTCGTCAGCACCGCCCGCTTTTCCACTCCCACCGGTACCATCAGGCGGGTGATAGAGGTGGCTGAGGTACTCAAAGATTGGGATGACAAGCCGAAGTATGCCGAGATTTTCACCGACGACCGCAAGCGCGATTTGCTCGTGCCAAGAAATTTCCTTCGCGGTGATAGGCGCCTTCTCGAGCGCTTGAACTCCTTTGATCTCTCGAAACTCAATGTCCTAGATGCTGCAAAACGATTGGACTTCTTGTCACCTGAAAGAGGCGGAAGCCAGCTCTTGCCCACTATGTGCAAGCGGTTCGCGATAAATGAGCGAGACTTCCTCACAGGCATTCTCGCAGAGGCTAAGATGAAATCTGACTTGCTTGGTTTGACCAGACGCACTGGCGACATGAGCTACCTCGAGCTACCATTCGTGAGTCGTGCCTACGATGCTTACTTCTCCTTCGTTAAAGAAAATGCTCCAGAGTACGAGCGCGTTCTAACTAGGTGGCAGAGTTGGTTGAAGGCCCTTTAAAAGTAGAGAAATGGCTACCCGTGAGCGAGGATGTGCGAGAAATCCTTGAGCGCTTCAAACAGGCTGAGAAACGTCCACCGTCCTTTTACGAGCGCCTGTGCAAGCTCGCGAATCGAATTTTTGGTCGGCTCACGCGCGGCATGGAAGTAACCAAAAGCACCCAGCGTGAGCTCGAGCAAGCAAAGCTCAAAATTTCAACGAGAGAGTACTGGGCTGGGTTCTTCCTCATGTTAGGCATCCCCACCCTTATGAGCGTTCTCGGGTGGCTGCTAATCGGTCTAGCAGGCTCGGACATGCTCGCGATGTGGTGGCTCCCCGTGCTTGGCTTGGTGTTGGGATGCGCCTTGGGGATGGTCTTCTACCTCTATCCCCCAAGCCTCGCCGGGATAAGGCGAAGCGAGGCCCAAGGGGAAGCGATCCACACGATCATGTTGTTAAGCTTTGCTCTCTACCACAAGCCCGACCTGCGCGGGGCGACGATTCTAGCTGCTAACGAGAGCAAAGGCGAACTCGCGGGCGACCTCCAGCGCGGGCTGCTCGAGCTCGATACTCGCCACCGCTATGAGAGTGTCCGCCATATGCTTACGGTAATCGCTCATCGGTGGGGCGAGATCGATGAGGGCACGAGGCAGGCGCTTTTCGATATCCTCCGCTCTACGGGTGCGCTGGAGGAAGCTTCTCGCACCTCCGATGTTGGCCGGGCGCCACAACGCGTGCTCGAGAGCAGCGAGGCTCAGCTGAGCAAGCGCTTGAACGCGCTCGTGATGCCTACAATGGCATTCATGGTATTCGGCTCGCTCGCGATCGTCGGGATGATTGGCCTCTCTCCATTGTTCGGTGCGATAGGGGCAAATTTTGTCCAGCTGCACTTCTTCGTGCTCGCAGCCCTTCTGCTCGTGGCCTCCTTTTTCGCCTTCACTACCTACATGGGCAGGCTCAGGCCCATGACCCTACCTCCTCCCAAGGTGCCAGAGGATGATCCCCGCCTGCCCTGGCGGGTGAATGCAAGGATCTTCAAGCGAGAGATTCCTTCTTGGCTGCCGCCGCTCTTGGTTTTCCTTGCTATCACTTGGCCAGGTTTCTTTTACTTCGTAGGCGTTCAGACAGGTGTGTTGGGAGCGCTTGCCCAAGGGGTGAACGCGTTTTGGTTCATCTGGGCTGCGGCTGCGGCGGTGGCGGTCTATGCATATCTCTACGCTGGGCAGCGAAGGAAGCTTCGGGAGGAAGAGCGAACGAAGGCGATCGACTGGGGATCGGCGCTCAACACCATAGGCTCACGCGTAATCGACGGAAAGCCGATGAGTCAGGCGATGGTCGAGACCGCCGAGTTGATGCCGGGATCGCCCGTTGCGAATCAGCTCCACGAAATCGTCGAGAGCACCGAGAAGCATGCGATAGATGTGCGCCGCGCGCTATTTGAGCGAGGGTTGATCAAGCGAACCCGTAACCCCCTCATCCAAAGCTTCCTAAACGTGATTACGCGCATTCGGCGGAGCTCGGAAGCGGCAGCGGGACAGGCGTGCATGATGGCAGCGGATTTCCTCTCGACGTTACACCGAGTTGAACACCGCTTCCGCGAGCGGATAGAGGAGGCGATGGGGAACCTCTGGTTGGTCACCGTGGTCCTGTTACCGATCGTCTGCGCGATGTCGGTCTGGGTGATGGAGTTCATGTCGGGCGTTTCGTTCACGGTGGCGGGCGAGGCTGCAGGTGCTGGATTGACGAACCTGCCTTTCTTATTGGGCGCGATGGAGGCCAACGAACTCGTTCTCCTGAAGCTCGTGATGGGCCTAACGGCGATAGCCCT
This sequence comes from Hadarchaeota archaeon (SeqCode), assembly GCA_964433595.1. Lineage (GTDB taxonomy): Archaea > Hadarchaeota > Hadarchaeia > Hadarchaeales > Hadarchaeaceae > DG-33. The sequence goes on from CAYSRF010000011.1 coordinate 15,590, forward strand.
CGCGGCGGTGATGGCGCGCTACATCGCGGTGATAAATGCGGGCAACGATAAGGTCGAGCTTTGGGCGACGATGGGTAAAACCGTCCTGTTCGCTACAATCGTATTCACCGTTGCATACTTAGGTTTCGGTTTAATTAGGACAGCGTAATAATCCCCGCCTTTCAACTTTACACCCACGCTAACTACAGACAAGCCTAGGAAATAAAAACTAAAGTTCCATCCCCTTCTCGATAACGATTTTCTTTTTGCCTTTTTCCTCGATCACAGAAACCTTCACGATCGTCTTGTCGTTCCACTTCAGCGTCTTGGCCTCGGGTGTCACAAACACGACGTAATTATCGTGCCAGTGCACCAGCTTCTTGGCCTTCTTGCTTATCGTCTTTTTGGTTAATGAAATCCCCAGCAAAGATGGAAAAGACACGTTAAGAATGTTAAACGTGCTAAACGTGTCATTTATATATACGCAAGACATAAGTCGCAAACAATAGTGCGCCCGTTGGTTCCTTCAAGGAGGCGGAGGGTATGAGTTCTAGGTCTGCCCGGGATGCCAATAGAATTTCAAAACTGCTTCGCAAGCCCGTGCGTTGCCTCTACTGTGGCCAGCCGGCGTGGGTGATGGCGACGAAGGAGGACCTAGCTGAAGTGCACTGCATAAAGTGCGGGATGTTCGAAGCCTCCGTGCGGAAGCTGAAACTCGCGCATTTATCATCCAAACGGAAAACGCGGTAGTCATCCGCTAAGATCAGTTGGATGTACAGCGACACGAACAAGTTCCATAAAATGGGCGATTATTTATTCTCCGATTCTTGCCCAAGGTCAGGTCGAGTGGGGAGAATCCATCGCAGCAAGTTAAGAAACGCGGCTGAAACATAATGCACTCGTCAACATTCTTACGGCTTCATCGACGCTCAAAATGTCCGTGTTGAGGGATAAACTTGCTTTTTCGGGTTTCTCGATTTGATTGTAAATAATACTGACAGCCTTTTCATCTATTTGCTCTTTTCTCAGTCTGTTCCTTTCCAAGCAAGTCTTTAAAGAACAGGTGACATAAACTGTGAGGACCTCCTCCCCCCTCACCTCAGCGATCTCTCTGATTCTGTCCCTCCACTCTTTCTTGTAGAAAGTTCCGTCCACGATTAGGTATCTAACTCTACTCGCCCACCTTTCAGTTTCAATAAACATGTGCCTGTAGGTTTTTCTCTTGAACTCGTCAGAAACGATTAGCTTCCAGTCCTCCAGCTCCTTCACGAGCCTTTTAGCTATCGCTGATTTGCCGGATGCCGGAGGGCCACAGAACAGAACAATCATGTTAGCACCTGAATTATTGGACCATCGCGAGGGATTTTGGGGGCTGGGATAAAAGCCGTTGCGGAGCCTCCCAAAAGTTAAGTGTTCGCTTAGACGTTTCCCCCACACGGTTGGATGAAAAATGGAGAAAGAAAAGTTGAAGCGCAAGGGCAGCGCCGTTCGGACCGAAAAGGGTGAGATAGCGCTCGTCAACGAGGAAAAGCAGGGATTTCGCGTCGACGAGATGGCCGCGGCCGTATGGCAATTCTGCGATGGAAAAAGCGAGCAGGAAGTCGTAGATGTGATCGCCTCAAAGACCGGGGCCGAGAAAGAACGTGTTAAGCCCGTGGTTTCCGACGTGATATCAAAGCTCAAAAGCGTAAAACTTCTCGAGTAGGTCTTAACGGTTGAAGCCGATTTGCCCGAGCAGCTAGCGCACTTTTATTTCTTCCCAACGCAATGAAGGTTGGTGTCGGAGTGGAATTCTGGGAGCTCGTAGCATACTGGGTCCTCAAGGTAGTCTTCTTCACGCTGATATGCTTTTTCCTGGGGTGGCTGGGGCTGCGGGTGCTCGATGCCCTGACCCCGCGCATCCACGAGCGGGAGCTGATGGGGAAGAACCCGCGCTCGGTGGGCCTGTTCATCTCGGGCTTCCTCATCTACATCGGGCTGGTGATTCACGGCGCGGTGACCACACTCCCCGGGGGATCGTTGGAATTGGACTTGATCATGCGGAGGCTTGGGTTGATCGTCGTCGCCTTCGTGGTTAGCCTGCTCCTCGCCGTCGGGATGTTCAACCTCCTCGACCGGCTGACTCCTAAAATACCCTTCAGCCGCCTCCGCGAAAGCTCTCTGGGGACCGGGGTCTACGTCCTCGGCTACTTCGTCTTCCTCGGGCTCATCACCCACGCCGCTTTCGCAGCCGCTCTCTAGGTGTTCGAATGAAAAGGATCGCACTAGCCGGGCTCCTGATACTAGCATTGCTTGCCTCAGCGGGTCCCTGCCTCGCAACCCCATCGAGCGACTTCTACGAGAGTGACGGGGAGAGATACGACGACTGGGACCTCTGCCGAACCCGGTGCTGGGAGAATGATGGGTTCTTCCAAGTTACTGACTCGACTTTCCGACCGGCGATCGTGTTCGAGAGCATAGGGGAGCTGGGCGAGTTAAAGGACAAGGCGTGGGAAGTTGGCGAGGGGCTTGCAGAGCAGTACTCAGGTAACGAACTCGCGGAGCAAATCTTCGCCTATGCTCGAGATCACGTGACCTACACCTCCGATGCGATCCAGTTCGGCTACGATGAGTTTGCCCGCAACGCCGACGAGGTGGTCGAGGACATCGAATCGGTGGGCTCTTCCCGCGGCGATTGCGAGGACTATGCCGTCCTGCTCGCGGTGATGTTCAAAGCAGCTGGCTTCCGGTCGGCCGTGGTGCTTGCTCCAGAGCATGTCGCAGCGCTCGTTTACCTACCCGACTACCCTGGGGCGAACACCTACTGGAATCTTGAGGGCGAGAGCGGCTGGATATGGGCCGAGGCCACGGGGCGGACGAACCCGCTTGGGTGGACCCCCTCCAAGTTCATGCGCTCCGACCTCGCCGTGTACGAGATTGGTGAGGAAGACATCTTCGCAGCAGGGGCGTCAGAGGCGTCAGCCCCGAGCGGTGGGGGTGGAGTGTTTTTCGGGGGGTCGTCTTTCT
>CAYSRF010000012.1:0-18246 GCA_964433595.1 Hadarchaeota archaeon (SeqCode)
AAAAACTGTGGCTGAAACCCAGATCACAAAACACATGGCTTGTCAACAGGGGTGTTTACATCGATGAAGGGGACACGGAGGGTGTCAACAGGAGTGTTAAAAAGCGTTATCTATCGAAGAATTTTGAAAGAGATAAAAGGTGCCCGCCTATCTGCCTAGAAACTCCTGTTCTTCAACTTCCTTGAGCTTCGCAGGCATGTACTCCTTGACCACGTACGCCAGGCCGTACTTCGCGAAAGCCTGCTGCTCTGCCTTCTTCCCAAGCTCGAGCATCTTCTTGATCTCGGATTGCCAAAACTCGGTGTTGTAGCGTGGGTCCTTAAGTAACTGCTTTAGGCGTGCGATGTCGAGCTCGCGCAGCTTGTCGGTTGGGAGCTTGTAGTTGACGATATCGCTCGCCGTGACTCCCAAATACTTCGCGTCGGGAACCGCCAGCTCGTGGTTGATGTAGGCAAGCTTCGCGCTGCCCGAGATGATCACCATTGCGATATGGAAGCCGAAGGGGTCTCCGTCGCAGTTTAGGTACACCGGTAGCCCCAGCTCCTCGTTTGCCCGCTTAAGGAACCGCCTAGTCGCACGAGCTGCCTGTCCCTTGAGCCCAACTATCAGCGCATCGAACTTCTTCCACGCTCGCTCCTGCACGAGGCGGTGATACATGCCCATGGTTTCGACCGCGATCACTCGCTTCGCCTTGCACTTGAGGAATTCAACATCGTCTATGGTCGGTGGGATGGTGTACCCTGCACGCCCTGCCTTGGTCGCGTCGATTACAACTCCATCTTCGTTGACCACCAGCTTACCATAGACTGCCGCTCCGTCTTCTTCGGGCGTCAAGCCTAAATCCTCGCGCTTGAGACCAAAGGCCGCCTCGAGGTCCTCTATGATTGCGTCAGATTCCCCTTGTTCGTAGAAGGGCCCAACCTCCCAACCCTCGGCGGTATAATACATCTCCCTGAGGGTCGCAAATTTTTCGTGTTTGATGAGTTCCTTCGCGAAGTCGGCTGTGCACAAAAGCTGGGCGAATTTCTTCACCTGTTTCATGCTCCCTGCTGAGCGCACCCCCCAGCGCGGCCCGAGCACGAAGTACCGGTGGGCCTCGTCATAGATGATGTTAGAGGTGCTTCGCGAGGGGATCTTTAGCTTGGGCGGATGGACCTTTTTAATATCATTCACTACATCTTGGCCCATCTCGGTGAGCTTCCTCGACGCCTTCTGCCTGTGTCCCCGCCCCCGCGTCATTTTAACTTTCTTCTTCGGCATTATCGACACCACTTACCTTTTTCAATAAAGGTTTAATATCTGGTTCCTTCACGCTTGCTAGCCTCGCGGCCTTTTGGGCAATTATCGGCAGGTACTGCTCAAACACTCCTGCCCGCTCCTGTTGTTCCTTGATCTTTATCTTCCGGTGGAGGAACTTCCTGAGTTCGCGCGCAGTCTCCATAATCGCTGTTCTTATCTCATCCAAGACCTCCGGCTCATCGGCTATCGACTGCTTGCCCGCCGATGTGTAGGGAACGTAGGCCGAGGCGACGTTCACGAAAAGGGTTAATTGGGCCGTCGCTGGGTCGACCCCATAGCGGCGCCAATCGATGCTCCGCATAGCCGTAGTTATCGCACACCCGCCTTGGTCGAAGATGAGGGGCGCGCGATTAGCAAACCGTATCAATTCCATCCCGGTTTCGCCTTCCTCATTCTCACCCTTCCTCTCTGTCATTTTGCCAGCACTTCCACCGTATGCAATGCCGGCCTCGACTATGAAGGGTAAACCACCGCGGTATACTTTAGGGGGACGATTGATTGCGTAGACGAATTCAGGGTTCAGAATCTGATGCATGCCGCTCTCGATGTCAGCTGCCCCTATCGGCCGTAGCCCAGATGTAGGTGGTGCATACAGCTTGACCTGTTTGAAAGCGGAAACTATGCGCTCAGCCTCCTCCCACGTCAGCTCGGAAGGCTTCTTGTTAAGGGGGACATCGGCTAGCTTGCATATCTCTTCAGCCTTTCGCTTGCTGACTCGCGATAGCTCTGCCGAGAGGAAACTGACAACGTTCCGGCCTTTTGTGTGTTTCGCCAAGATTAGTAAATCGTCGGACATTATGCCCCAGGGGTGCAATGGCATGGGTTTAGGGTGCTCAGGAACCTTGTCGGTAGCGGGTTCCAAAATGGTGAACGTTCCATCGGGTTCGACAAAGGTTATATGGACATGAGGGTTCGCGATGGCGGTCATCCGGAGGTAGTTGAATGGACCATAGCGGGAGCGCATGTAAGTGACATCCTTTACCTCGACCTCGACTCGTGTACCGCGCCAATTTCCCTTATGCTTCTTGAGGTTCGTCATCTTACCCTCATTTCGGTCAACATCGATCATCACATCTCCGTGGATAATCTCACCGTTTCCTGTCGAAGTAATCACTGTTGCCGGCTTGCCGCTCGTGATCTGCCCGAACATCACGCTGCCCGAAATGCCAATTCCCTGTTGTCCCCGAGATTGCATGCATCGGTGCAATTTGGTCCCCGCGAGCATCTTGCCGAACACGTTGGGAATGAACTCCTCAGGGATGCCAGAGGCGTTGTCCTCGACTATCACTCGGAAATGTTCGGGTTCCTCGTTGATTCGCTTGATGATTACAACTGTCTTTGGGAGCACGCCGGCCTCCTCAGCCGCATCGATTGCGTTGGTGACGCCTTCGTGGATGATCGTAGTGAGTGAGCGAATCTTGCCTGTGTAGCCCAGCATCGCAGCATTTTTTCGGAAAAACTCGCTGACACTATGCTCTTTGAACTCTTTGAAGAGTTCTTCTGCCATAGTTTTCAATTAGGTCACCTTATAATCCTTATTTTAATGTCTTATAAGTTTTTCTGGCTTATTTATTTCAAAAGTCCTCCTTTTTACCAATATTTCTCGATTTTACTTAATTTTTATAGATTTTCAGGTCTAAAATGTTTGTGCTTTAAGGGGTTCGCCTCCGTTCGATGAATTTTCTTTTCATCTCCCTCCGCTTTCGCTCGAGGAGCCGGTAAACTGATGAATGTTTGGCCCCCTCAAGCAATATCTGGATTGCCTCTCTCGCGACAGCCAATTGCTCCGCAGTCCCGATAAGCGCGATGGTTTTGCCGTAGATCGACATATGGGCACCCGTTGTTTCCTCCAGAATTTGTCTTGTTTTCCCCCGCTCCCCTATCGCCCGCCCCTTGAGCCGGACGAGCGCGCGCGCTGAGCGCCCGGCGAAGTCTCGGATGTTGATTACCTCGAGGAGCTGGTCGTCTTGGAACAACCGAAAAGCCCGCTCAGAGCTGAAGCCGCTAGCGATGGCATGAATCACTTCTCTCGCTTTAAGTGCCCCGAGGGGGTCATCACCAGGTTCGATCTGCACCTTCCCCGTCTCGCTGTCAAGAGTTAGCCTCGTGCCCGTGCGGCGCTCGATCTCCTGCTTCACCTCACCCCCTAGACCTATCGCGACACCTATGCGCTCCTTCGGCAGTCGGGCGTACATCAGCTGCACCTAACGCGGGCTCAGATTATCTTCGATAATGATTTTACCCATTTTTGTGCACCCCGGATTTGCTCTCCGGGGAGGACGACCACGCCCCAAGAGTTTGTTTCGCGTCCCCACAAAAACGTTGCGGTGGGAGTTCGTCTCACTCACCCTTGATCTCAGAAAATAATTTGGCCGGTTCTGGTGTTTTCAGACCAAGCTTGCGGAAATAATGCACAAGACGACTCAGGTCGCGCATTAACAGCTCATCGCTCATCGGGTTCGCAATATCCGTCGTCATGGAAAAATCAATGAGTACGGGCTCTGGCGTCAACATCACATTGTACTCGCTGAAATCGGCGTGAACGAGCTCGGCCTTATGATATAACGTTTTGATCGCCTCAAACAGCCCCTCGAATACCTGCCTTGGCGCCTTTGGTGGGACATCCTTCATGCGAGGGTATGGCACCCCCTCCTCGCCCATGAACTCCATCGCGAGCACATTTTTTTTGCAATCGATCGGCTTCGGTACCGCGACACCTGCTTCGTGAGCTCGCTGCAAATTTTTGAACTCGCGCGAAACCCAAGCGTAGATGATATGCCTTCGCTCGTGCTGAATGCGGCGAAATCGCGGGTCTCCAGCCAAGTAGCGGTACATATTTTTGAAGTTGGAGGTGGCAATTCGATAAATTTTGGCTGCGACGTAGTTGCCCTGCTTGTCAAGCGCGCAGAAAATATTTGCCTCCTTGCCGGTGGAAACAGCGCCGTAAAAGATGTCGAAGATCCCCTGATTTATCATGTGGTAGAGCGTCAGTAAGGTCGAGCTGTCGAAGACGCTCGCCATTATCTTATAGGTTTCGGAGTCTTTCTCGAGGCGTTCGGGTCTGCGGCGCTCAAGCTTGCGAAGGAGGGCTTCAAAATCGGCCAGCAAGCGATGTCCCCCTACCAGATGCCTTTTCTCCTCAGCCATTCAACCTGCGTGTGGGTGTAGCGATAGATGACGTCTCCCTTTTCCTCGCTCTGCACCGACCAGGGACGGACGATCACCACGTCGTTTTCCCGAACCCAGAGCCGCTTGCGGATTTTACCCCGGATGCGGCAGACACGCACGTGCCCATCCTTACACCTGACGCGCAAGCGATCAAAGCCAAACATTTGCTCGGCGACCCCTAAAACTTCGTCCGTGCGAGGCATCCGAATTCGCTCGATCTCTTCACTTGGGGTCAGCTTCTTGCGCTTGGGCATCAGGCGCCCCCGAGCTTGCGATCCCAGAGCAGTCGGTTCACACCATTCAACATCGCTTGAACACTCGCCATGATGATGTCCCCGCTCGTGCCCCGAGCTGTTACTATGCGCCGGCCATCCGTTAGCTTGACCACGACATCCACAACCGCATCAGTTCCCCCCGAGATCGCGTCGACATGGTACTCCTGCAATCGAATGTTTGACATGCCCTCGACGACCTTTCGAATCGCATCCATCGCGGCATCCACCGGGCCGACTCCTACCCCTGACTCGACCACTTCTTTGTCCTCAAATTTTATCCGCACCGAAGCAGTCGGGGTCACTTTATTGCCGCTCACCACGGTCAGTTCATCAAGCTTAACCACTTCTTCAAGCGTGCGCCCCATCACCGCATCTACTATCACGCGCAGCTCGGTGTCTGTGACCAGCTTCCCCCGATCACCCAGTTGCTTGATCTGCCCGAAAATCTCTTGGACCTGCTTCTTTGTTGGCTTTAGGCCCATCCGTTTGAGTTCGCTCTCAATCGCATGGGAGCCGACATGCTTTCCGAATACAAGTTTTCGATGATGCCCCACTACTTCAGGCGAGATCGGCTCGTAGGTTGGTGGGTAGACGAGCACGCCGTGGGTGTGGATACCCGCTTCATGTGCGAAGGCGTTCTCGCCAACCACGGCTTTCGTCGGCGATACTGGCAGTCCCGTGTGACGCTCCACGAGCTTGGAGATGCCATAAAGCTTGTTCAGCTTGACTCCAGTTTTGATTCCGTGGAAGTGCGCGAGCGCGAGCACAACCTCTTCAAGCGCAGCATTCCCCCCACGCTCACCCAAGCCGTTAACGGTCACATGGACCTCTTGGGCCCCAGCTTGGACCGCGGCGAGCGTGTTCGCCGTCCCCATGCCGAAATCGTCGTGGCAGTGGGCAGCAACTGGTACTTTCACGATCTTCGTGAGTTCGGAGAAAAGCTCATTCGCCCTTTTAGGGGTAAGCACGCCTACGGTATCACATACGCAGACCCGCTGTACCCCCTCCTTGACTGCTGTCGAGAGGAGATCGCGAAGGAAAGCGGGGTCGGTACGGGTAGCGTCCTCAGCGGAGAACTCCACCACCAGCTCGTGGTCGAGGGCATAGCGCGCGGCGTCTAGAGATATCTGCTTTACCTCTTGTCTGTTTTTTTTCAGCTTGTACTTTAGGTGGATGTCGGATGTGGGGACAACGAGGTGTACGCTGTCGACGTCACATGCGAGCGCGGCATCCACATCGCTTCGAAGAGCCCGGACAAAGCTACATATCTCCGCATCCAAGCCAGCATTCGAGATGAGTTTTATCGCCTGACGTTCGCCCTCTGAGGTTATCGCCGCTCCTGCTTCGATAATGTCAACCCCGAGGTCATCCAGAGCTCTTGCTACTTCGAGCTTTTGTTCGGGGGCCAAAGCTACGCCAGGAGTTTGCTCCCCATCGCGCAGGGTCGTATCGAGCACTTTCACCTTTCGTTTTACCATGTTTGCGCCTCGTGCTATATTGGCCAACGTTATATTTAATGCCCCACATTAGTTGTTGAGGGAACGGGATGCCGAAAGAGGCTTTCATAAGCGATTTCATCAAGCAGGTGAGCAAGGGGGTAAAGCTCCCGAGGCGTGTCAGGGTATTTGACACCACCCTCCGGGATGGCGACCAGACCCCAGGGGTATCGTTCACCACCGACCAGAAGCTGCTCATCGCGCGGCAGCTCGACAGGCTGGGGGTGGACACGATTGAAGCCGGCACACCAGTATCGTCCGAGGGTGAAAGAAAGGCTGTGGCTGCGATAGCGAAGGCTGACTTGAACGCGGAGATATGTGGGCTAGCAAGACCGATCAAAGAAGATGTGGACGCGGCACTTGAGTGTGGGGTAGATTGCGTTCATGTGTTCATCAGCACGTCGGACTTGCACCTTAAACACATGCTCAAGATGACGCGTAAACAGATCCTCCAACAAGCGGTCGAATATGTCGAATATGCAAAGGATCACGGCGTTACCGTCGAATTTTCGGCCATGGATGCCACGCGGACCGACTTGGGATATCTCAAACAAATCTATCAAGCGACCGTAGAGGCGGGAGCGGACCGCATCAACGTTCCGGATACAGTAGGCGTGATCACCCCAAGAGGCATGAATTACCTAATCAGCCAGCTGAAACCCCTCATAAAAGTGCCGATAAGCGTGCACTGTCACGATGACCTCGGGCTAGCAACGGCCAACTCGCTAGCAGCGGTTGAGGCTGGGGCTGAACAGGTTCAAGTAGCGGTCAATGGGCTAGGCGAACGTGCGGGCAACGCATCACTAGAGGAGGTTGTCATGGCTCTTCGGGCACTTTACGGGGCAAAACTGAAGATTCAAACCAGATTGCTCGCCGAGACCTCTGATCTGGTTGAGCGTCTGACGGGGATACCGGTGCCGCCAAACAAGGCGATCGTGGGGGAAAATGCGTTTGTCCATGTTTCAGGTATCCATGCACACGGGGTGCTTGAGTTCCCGGGCACCTATGAGCCTATCTCGCCGGAGCTGGTCGGGCATCATCGCCGTCTGGCTCTAGGCAAGCTTACTGGAAGGCACTCGGTTGAAAAACAGCTCAAGAGCCTCGGGGTGAAGGCGACTAAGGTGCAGTTGACGGAGATCACGAAGCGAGTCAAGGATCTCGGGGACAAAGGCAAGCGCGTGACCGATGTTGATCTTCGAGCGATAGCCGAGAGCGTGATCGGGGCACTCCCCAAAGAGGAAAAAGTGGTTGAGCTGAAGGAAGTCACCGTGACCACCGGGAGCACGATAACCCCAACCGCTTCGGTACGGGTGGTCGTACGAGGCGAGGAGCGAGTGGGTTCTGCGACGGGCGTTGGCCCAGTGGACGCCGCGATAGCCGCGATCCGCAACGTCATGAAAGAAATTTCGGCGCTCAGGCTGAAGGAGTACCACCTCGATGCGATCACTGGAGGGAGTGACGCGCTGGCCGAGGTCACGGTGAAGCTCGAAGATGAAAAGGGCAATCTCTGCATAGCGAAGGGTGTGCGAGAGGATGTTGTCATAGCGAGTGTCGAGGCGATGATAAACGGGATAAACCGGTATTTCGCTGGGCGGAAATAGGAAACATCATACCTTTGGAAGGAAGAAACATAGAGGAAAAATGGGATGCTGAACCTTCATAGGTCAACGTCCTCTGGCCCAGCGTCACCAATTTTACTCCTGCTTTCTCGCTTCGCCAATTCTCAACGAGGTATAGAAGCCGTGCTCCCTCGAGGCGCCGAAGTTCACCCACAAGCTCCGCGTTTCGTCGATAGTCACCCGAACCGAGTCGGGATAGGGTTTGCCCTCCGGCCAGTTGATGTACCCGTTCGGTAGGACAAGCGAAACCGTGTCCCCCTTCACAGGGATGTTGGCCGTGTAAGGCTCCTTACCCTCTCGCTTCGCGACGACCCTCAAGGTCGAGATCCTTCGAGTTTCATCTTGGATTTCCTCCATCATCTTCTCACCTCCAGCTCTTGATTGGTGAGGGAACGTGCATACCGTGCGTTTTTTGTGGGCGCGTTTCCCGCCGAGGCTTTAGGTGAGGGTTCTTTATAAGGAGGAAAACATTTTTAGGATTTTTCAGGCTTCGTACAAAAATGTACACTAAAGCCTTAAATAGTACATAAAACCAAGGGATGGTGAATCGTTGGTGAGAGTGGAAGCTTGAAGGCGTCTAACATCCAAGAGATTGAGAAATTTGTCAATGAGTTCGGCAGGCCATGCTTGTTCCCGATAGTGGCGACAGTCAGGGGCTGCGCCAATCCCGCAAAGGCCTATCTTAACATGAGAAACAATCGCCTCTCCTACCTGCTCGAGTCAGCCGAGGGCATGGGCAAGCGGGCGAGGTACAGCTTCATCGGAACTGATCCGCTTCTTACGCTGAGGGTAAAGGATGGGGGGCTGGAGCTTGGAGGAAATAAGCGGCTAAAGGAGATAGCCAAGAGAAACATCAGGAAGGAAGGCAAGGACATGGATTCAATCGAAATTGTGAAGAGGGCTTTTTTGGTGGGCCAGATATCGGTCCCGATAATCAACTATCCAAGGTTCATCTGCGGACCTGTGGGCTACTTCGCTTATGATGCGATCAGGCGCCTCGTCGATATCGGAAAAAGGGCGGTCGATGACTTGCGACATCCCGATGCTGAATTCATGCTCGCTAAAAATACGGTGGTATTTGATCACGCAGAGAAAAAGACGTTTGTGTGCTCCAACGCTTTCATCTTGGAAACTTCGGACCCGAAGGTGGTGTATGCGGACTCATTAAAGGAAATTAAAAGCAAAGTGAAGCAGCTTAGCAGGGCGAAACAACCCCCACGTCTGCGGACAGATATAGAGCTGAAGACGGACGTGACATCAAACATTACCCGGAACGAGTTCATAGCGGCCGTTAGGCGGATCCAAGAATATATCAATTCAGGCGATGTGCTGCAACTCGTGCTCTCGAGACGCATGGAAACTAAGTTAAAGCGGGACCCCTACTCGGCATACCTCGCCCTCCACAAGATAAACCCGTCGCCCTACATGTACTACTTAGACTTTGGACAGCGGAAGGTAATCGGCTCCAGTCCCGAGACATTGGTCAGGGTCGAGAAAGGGGAGGTCATGACTAGGCCAATAGGCGGGACTAGGCGTCGGGGGCGAAGCGTTAAGGAGGATAGGGAAATCGAGCGAGAGTTACTAAGCGACAGAAAGGAGCGCGAGGAGCACATGATGCTCGTACACATGGGCCGGGAAGACATAAGCAAAGTCGCGAAAGTGGGCTCGATGAAGGTCAAAGATTTCATGACAACAAATAAGTACAGTCATGTCATGCACATCGTTTCAACCGTAGTCGGAGCGCTACGGGGGGACAAGGACGAGTTCGACGCGCTAAGGGCCAACTTCCCCGCTGGCACGGTGGTTGGGGCCCCGAGGTTGAGGGCGATGGAGATCATCGAAGAACTCGAACCGACGCGGAGGGGGATATATGCTGGCGGCGTCGGCTATTTTGATTACAGGCACAACATGGACTTCGCGATCGCTATCCGGACTATTATCGTCGAGGGTGGTAAATCCTACGCACAGGTTGGCGCCGGGGTCGTATCTAGGTCCGTCCCCGAGCTGGAGTTCTACGAGACCGAGAACAAAGGGCGGGCGCTCCTTAAAGCAATAGGGGTAGCGAAGGCATAAAGTGGGTGATAAATTGGAGTCCATGAAACACGCCATATCAAAAGTGGTAGGCGGGGAGAACCTGACCGAAGCTGAAGCGGAGGCGGCGATGAAGTGTATCATGTCAGGTGAGGCGACCCAGGCGCAGATAGGCTCATTTCTAACCGCGCTTCGCATGAAGGGCGAAACGATTGGGGAGATCACGGCGTTCGCTCGGGTTATGCGTGAGTTCGCAGTCCGGATAACTCCTAAGGTGGACGACATCTTGGTCGATACCTGCGGCACGGGGGGTGATGAAGTTAAAACATTCAACATAAGCACGGCTGCGATGTTCGTCGCTGCGGGAGCAGGAATTCGAATAGCTAAGCACGGCAACCGCTCGGTGACCAGCAAGGCCGGGAGCGCCGATGTCGTTGAAGCCATGGGGGTGCAGATAGACCTCCCGCCGGGCGAGGTCCAGCGCTGCATTGAGACGGTTGGAGTAGGCTTCATGTTCGCTCCACGATTCCATGGTGCCATGAAGCACGCGATAGGCCCGCGCCGCGAGATGGGTATTCGAACCGTTTTTAACATTCTCGGTCCTCTGACAAATCCTGCGAGTGCCCAAGCGCAGGTGATGGGAGTTTACGATGTGGCGCTGACCGAGAAGCTCGCCCAAGTGCTCGCGCGCCTAGGCTGCAGGCGAGCGATGGTTGTTTATGGCTTGGACGGGCTAGACGAGGTATCCACCTTAGGAGAGACGCAAATATCAGAGTTCGACGGCAGCAAAGTGAGGACCTATACGATATCGCCCGAAGAGTTCGGCCTCGCGCGAACTCGCTCCGAGACCATAGCAGGGAAGGACTTGGCTGAAAATGCTCGAATGTTGCTTAAGGTGCTGCGCGGCGAAAAGGGACCGCGGAGGGACATCGTGCTGTTGAACGCAGCAGCTGCCATCGTTGTTGGAGGCAAGGGCCGCGGCCTGCGCGAAGGGATAGCTGCCGCTGCAGATGCCATCGATTCCGGGAGGGCTTACGAAAAACTCGTTCAGCTCATCGAAGCAACGGGCGGTGGCTTGGACAAATTAAAAGCGTTGGAGGCCACGATTTGAATATTTTGTCACAAATTGTAGAAGACGCTCGAGCTCGCATCAAGAAGCAGACCAAAGCCAAGCCAATCTCAAGAATGAAAATCGATAGATCGCCCAAGCGGAGCCTGCGCGAGGCTATCGAAAGCGCACCTAAGGTGTCCCTGATCGGGGAGATAAAACGAGCTTCACCTTCAATGGGTGATATCAACCTCAACCTCGATGTGCTTGAAGCTGCGCGCGCTATGGTCAGGGGGGGAGCTATCGCCATTTCCGTGCTAACGGAGTCAAAATATTTCAAGGGTGACCCAAGCTACCTACTAAAGATACGCAAAGCTGTTAATGTGCCGGTTCTGCGAAAAGATTTCATCGTTGACGAGTACCAGCTCTACGAGTCGGCTGAGCTTGGTGCAGACGCAGTCCTGTTGATAGCCGGAGTTTTAGGGAAGAGCCTCAAGCGCTTTATTGATCTAACACGCGAGCTTGGGATGGAAAGTTTCGTTGAAGTCGATGAGGAGGAACAGGTGAAACTTGCATCCTCCGCCGGCGCTGAGCTGATGGGGATAAACAACCGTGACTTAAAGACCATGCAAGTCGATATCACCCGCACGGCTAGGCTTGCTCCCCTCGTTCCTGATAAGGTGGTGCTTGTGAGTGAGAGCGGGATGCGCATGCCGAACGATATTAAATTTGTGCTCGATGCTGGCGCTGACGCTGTGCTCGTGGGCACCTCTTTAATGAAGTCAAGCAATATCGAGCAACAGGTGCGATCGCTCGTGAATGCGAGGTAAAATCATGGTGAAGGTCAAAATATGCGGTTTTACAAGCACTGAAGACGTGAGAGCTGCCTGCACGCTAGGCGTGGACATGGTCGGGGTAATCGTCGAGATCCCCAAATCACCCCGAAGAGTGACGATTGAGCAAGCAAAACAAATTTTGTCTGCAGCATCCAGAGGTGTCGATAAAGTTGCAGTGATTATGCCGAAAAATATAGATGAAGTTGAGAAAGTAGCGCGTGAGTTGAAACCCGATTACATCCAGATCCATCTCACTTTCCCAGCAGACAAGCTTCTCGAACTCAGGAGGCACCTTGATATAGGATTGATCTCCGTTATCGCGATATCTCAGAAAGTCGAGAGTCATCGGGAGATCCTGAATCGGGCTCTCGAGGCCGCTGGGATAGCTGATTTTCTATTGCTCGACACGAAGGGACCGAGTGGAGGTGGTACTGGTTTCACTCACGATTGGAGCTTAAGCCGCCGAATTCGTGAAGCTGTGGGTAAACCAATGTTTTTAGCAGGGGGACTTAATCCCTCCAATGTTAAAGAGGCGATCAGGTTAGTGCAGCCCTATGGAGTAGATGTCTCCACCGGGGTCGAGTTCAGCCCAGGCAAAAAGGACGTGAGGCTCATGCGCGAGTTCATCGAAGCAGCGAGGTGAGCATAAATGGTGTACATAGACAAGTTTCCAGTAAAAGGAAAATTTGACGGCTTCGGCGGGCAGTTCGTGCCAGAGACGCTTATGCCTGCGTTAGAAGAACTCGAAGCAGCTTACAAAAAATTGAAGGATGATCCAAAATTCAAACGCGAGCTCGATTATTACCTACGAGAGTATGCTGGGCGCCCGACACCGCTATACCTTGCGAAAAATTTGTCAGAGCTAGTTGGGATGAAAGTTTATCTCAAGCGTGAAGATCTTGCCATGACCGGCGCACACAAGATTAATAACACAGTGGGCCAAGCCCTCCTCGCAAAGTACATTGGAAAGACCCGCATAATCGCCGAAACTGGGGCGGGGCAGCATGGGGTCGCTACCGCCACAGCTGCCGCGATGCTCGGGCTAAAGTGCGATGTCTACATGGGCACCGTGGACATGGAGCGTCAAAAGCTCAACGTATTTCGAATGCGGCTGCTTGGGGCAAGAGTAATTCCCGTAAAGAGTGGTTCATGCACACTGAAGGATGCCATCAACGAGGCCCTCCGCGACTGGACGACTAATGTTCGAACTACCCACTACTTGTTAGGTTCGGTGGTTGGGCCCCACCCATACCCGATGATTGTGCGAGATTTCCAGCGGGTGATTGGAAAGGAAACCAAAGCGCAAATCTTGAATGCCGAAAAACGCTTGCCCGATGCTATAGTTGCATGCGTGGGCGGAGGGAGCAACGCAATCGGAATCTTCTACGATTTTCTTGATGACCCAGTCGAGTTTTATGGTATTGAGGCGGGGGGTAAGGGACTCAAAACTGACAAGCACGCAGCGCCGCTTTGTAGTGGGTCTGAGGGCGTGCTCCACGGGTCCTATAGTTTTGTGATGCAGGATAAATTCGGACAGATTTTACCTACTCATAGCATTTCCGCTGGGCTGGACTATCCGGGGGTTGGTCCTGAGCACGCGTTCATGAAGCTTCAGGGACGCATCCATTACGACAGCGTCACCGACGACGAGGCCATGGCCGCGTTTAAATTGCTTTCTGAGATTGAGGGGATCCTGCCAGCACTCGAGTCGGCACACGCCATTGCCTATCTGAAAAAGATGCCTTCAAAGTTCAGGGGAAAGGTGGTGGTGATCAACCTCTCAGGACGTGGGGACAAGGATGTAGAAGTGGCCGCGAAGGCGATGGAGGTAAAAATTTGAGCCGGATCAGTGCGAAGTTTGAGGAGCTCAGGAGCAAAGGTGAGGGCGTGCTGATCGCATTCGTGACTGCGGGGGACCCGAACCCGAAGCTGACGCCACAAATAGTCCAGACACTCGCCAAGCACGCAGACATCATTGAGCTTGGGATCCCTTTTTCTGATCCGATCGCAGACGGTCCTACGATTCAAGGGGCGACTGACAGAGCATTGAAAGCTGGCACGACTCCCGAAACCGTGTGTGAAATAATCAATCAAATCCACTCCACGAGCGAGATTCCGATAGTTGTGTTGACCTATTACAACATAGTGTTCAAACGGGGCGTCGATAAGTTCGTGCGAGATTTTACGGCCGCAGGGATGGATGGCATCATAATTCCTGACTTACCTGTAGAAGAAGTAGGCGAAGTTTTAAAAGCGACGAGGAAGTATGGAGCCGATTTGATTCTTTTAGTTGCACCTACAACGACTCCTGAGCGTCTTAAGCGTATTTGTGATGTATCGAGTGGTTTTCTTTATGTTGTTTCCCTACTCGGAGTGACGGGGGCTCGCGAGCAGCTTTCTGGGTTAGTCAAACCATTGATAGCCGATGTTCGAAAGATCTCACGAGTGCCAATTGCTGTTGGGTTCGGGATATCAAATCCTGAACATGTTAAAGAGGTCATAAAGGCCGGGGCGGATGGGGCAATAGTCGGTAGCGCGTTCATCAACCTAATCACTAAAAATCTGGAGAATCAACAAAAGATGTTACAAGAACTCGACCAGTTTGGAAAAATCTTGAAAGTGGCTGCACGTTTAGTTCATTAACCTCACTGATTCTCCTCTACTCAATTTGGGCGAATGTTTAAATCCAACCAATTGCAAATAGAATTTCCTGATAGCATGAGATCCCTGAATTTGAAGGCGAAGCCCATCGACATGGAAACCGGGCGGAACGTCGTCGTGCTTCACGAACAAGATGCGGAGGAGCTCGGACACTTCGCGGGCGATCGGGTGAAGTTGTCGACTCCAGGGACCACATTGGTAGCCATCGCTAATTCGACGAAAAGGATGGTGCAGCGGGGGGAAATTGGGACCTTCATCGAGGTCACCGAGGCTCTTGCTCTTAAGCCCGGAGATGTTGTCTCTATCACGCTTGCCCCTAGCCCGCAATCGGTTGATTTCATCAGGAAGAAGATAGCAGGGCAGCAGCTAGCAGCTGAGGAAGTCCACACAGTAGTTGATGACATCGTCGCGGGCAAACTGAGCTCGACAGAGATGGCGGCTTTCGTCGTCGCGGAATATATCCGCGGGATGACAATGAACGAAGTCGTTGCGTTGACGCAGCGAATAGTTGACTCCGGTGATAAACTAGAACTCGACATCAGTCCGGTGCTCGACGTTCACAGCATAGGAGGCGTTCCGGGCAACAAGTATGCCTTGGTCACCGTTCCAATTGTGGCCGCTGCAGGCTTAACGGTGCCGAAGACGAGCAGCCGAGCAATAACGAGCGCAGCGGGAACAGCCGATGTGATGGATGTCCTTGCCAACGTAACGCTCGATCTAGATGAGATCAAACGGGTCGTCGAACGGGTCGGCGCGGTCTTGGCATGGGGTGGTGCGGTTAGGCTAGCTCCGGCGGACGATATCATAATCGACACAGAGCGGATGCTCGGGTTGGATCCGCGCTGCCAGTTGCTCGCGAGCGTGATGTCAAAGAAGCTGGCGGTAGGTGCCGATCACATATTGATTGACATCCCGACCGGGCCCGGCGCAAAAGTTGAGGTCGCAGATCAAGCACGAAGCTTGGCACATGATTTTATGGAGCTGGGGGATCGGCTTGGCGTCCAAGTTGAAGTGGCCATAACTTATGGTGGCCAGCCCGTGGGCTACGCGGTCGGTCCCGCTCTAGAAGCTAGAGAGGCGCTTGAGACCTTGCGCGGCAACGGACCAGGGAGCTTGATCGAGAAAACAACGAGCTTGGCAGGCATAATGCTTGAGCTAGGTGGAGCAGCTAGTCCCGGTATGGGGCGGCAGATGGCGTGTGATATTTTGAAATCTGGCAAGGCTCACCAAAAGATGTGCGAGATTATTGAGGCTCAGGGGGGCAACTCTAAGGTCAAGCCAGAGGAAATCCCGATCGGAGACAAAAAGGAGGTATTGCTTGCCCCTTATACTGGATACGTGACACATATCGATAATAAGAACATAAATGAAATAGCCCGCGCTGCAGGTGCTCCGCGCAATAAAGGCGCCGGGTTGAGAGTTATCCTCAAAGAAGGGCGGAAGGTTAATAAAGATGAGCCACTCTTGGAAATTTACGCGGAGCACGAGACAAAGCTCGATGAAGCTTTAGCGATTGCTAAGCGTCGGCCGCCAATAAAAATAGAGGGCATGTTACTGGAAAAAATGTCACACCGCCCCCGCATGAGGTAAGATTAGAAAAGCGAGGATTAGAACTTACAAATGCAACCTCAATCTCAGTCAGATATGTTATCGAAAATCATGGGGCAGCGTTGCGGGGGTAATGTTTGTTCGATAGGGTTTATTCTTCGCCCATCTCTTCCATACCTTCTCCAGGGGGTCCCCTTGGTGGCGAGATCTCCTTCTTGGATGCGGATATCACATCGTCGATTCGGAGGATCATTATCGCAGCTTCACCCGCCGATTTTATCGCTTGAGTCTTTATGCGCAGAGGTTCGATAACCCCCATTTCCATCATATCCATGACTTCACCCTTGTAGACTTCGATCCCGAAGTTCTTCTGGTTTGACTTCTCATGCTTGGCGCGTAGCTCCACAAACATATCTATGCTGTCTAGCCCTGCGTTTTCTGCTAAGGTTCGGGGGATCGTCTCGACGGCGCTTGCAAATCCGTTGACTGCAAGCGCTTCACGTCCGCCAACAGTTTCCGCATACTCCCTCAATCGCTTGGCTAGTTCAATCTCGGGCGCCCCACCACCTGTGACAATTTTACCGTCCTCGATTGCTGAGGAGACTACGCTGATTGCATCATGCACGGCGCGCTCGACCTCGTCGACCACATGCTCGGTGCTACCGCGCACTAGCAGGCTCACCGCCTTTGGATCCTTGCAGCCCTCCACGAAGGTCATCTTGTCATCGCCTATCTTTCGTTCCTCGATTAACCCAGCTTTGCCGAGGTCAGCGCTCGTTAGATCCTCGATGGTTGTGACGACTTTGCCTCCCGTGGCGCGGGCTAATTTCTCCATATCTGATTTTTTTGTCCGTCGGGTCGCGAAAATACCCACCTTCGAGAGATAGTGCTGTGCGATGTCATCAATTCCCTTCTGGCATATAACGACGTTCGCGCCACTGGCAACGATTTGATCGACCATCTTTTTGAGCATGCTCTCTTCCTCATCCAAAAACGCGCGGAGCTGGTCAGGCCTCGTGACCCTGATTTCGGCATCGGTTTCGGTCTTCTTTATCTCAAGGGCGCAGTCGAGCAAGGCGATCTTGGCATTTTTCGCCTGCTTTGGCATTCTTGGATGGACGCGCTCCTTGTCAAGAACCACTCCTTGTATAAGTTGAGAATCTTCAGTGCTCTCTCCGGGCTTCTTCTCAATGCCGATGTGATCTATGTCAATGGTGTACCCCCCATCCGTTTTGTCCGCTATTTGCTTCACCGCCTTTACTACAAGGTTGGCAAGCTTCTCCCTCGCGCTCTCCGCTTTCTTTCCGGTCATCACAGTCATCGCTATTTGCTTGAGGAGATCCTCTCTCTCAATCGTCACTTCATCGGCGAGCCTATTCAATATCTCTTGGGATTTCTCGGCGGCCATTCGATAGCCGGAGGCAATTACCGTCGGGTGGATGGCTTGGTCGAGTAAGCGCTCTGCTTCGTGCAAGAGTTCGCCAGCAACTATCACAGCTGTGGTCGTTCCATCCCCAACTTCATCGTCCTGCGTCTTCGCCACTTCGACCATCATTTTCGCTGCCGGATGTTCGACCTCCATTTCCTTAAGAATTGTAACACCGTCGTTTGTAATAACGACATCGCCCAAACTATCAACTAACATTTTGTCCATTCCCCGTGGCCCAAGCGTCGTGCGGACCGCTTCAGCTATCACGCGGGCCGCCATAATGTTCATGCGCTGGGCATCACGGCCAATCACTCTTCGTGCGCCCTCAGGTAGCACGAGAACAGGCTTACCCCCTAGTGTGCTCATTTAATTACCTCATCGAATTCTTGGGATTGCTCTTTACTTATAAGTTTAACTCAGCGACCTCTCCACGTAGTTTTGTTAGTGGAGTATTTATCCTTTCTTGGGCGCGGCGAAGGGCCCTAAAAAGTAACAGGATTAAGAAACGTTCACAGGGCGTAACCGAATACTTGCCGATGCTTAGTGCAGTACTGGTGCTCGTAGCTGGTATGGTCGATTCTATCCCTCACACCTCTCAAACCCTAGGTTCAAACGTTAGCGCTCAAATCGATAACATGATGGAGAACGTCGTCATCCCCGGCTAAGTCGGGATGATTTTGTAAGTGAGGACTTGACATCAAGTTCTTATTCATCGAGCAAAAGTGAGTTAGGGTGATTGAGCGTCCGAGCTCGAGTTCATACCAGCTGTAATCGCTATCGCAGCGGTCTGCATAGCCAACTACACGGACCTACGGAAGCGAATCATCCCCAACCGG
>CAYSRF010000013.1:0-18077 GCA_964433595.1 Hadarchaeota archaeon (SeqCode)
TTTGTCACTTCCCGCTCAGTCAACGGCGGCCTCAATTTGATGAGTGTCACTAAGGAGCCTCCACTCGCAGATAATCCCCAGCCAAGCGCGCAGATGCTCGGCGTGCTGCCCAGCATTGAAAGTTGATGGCAACTGGTAAACTCGCGGTGTGGCATGTTGCTTTGGCTATGCGAACTCCTAATACAGTGGTTCGTCCGCCCAGACCCATCGGACCTATGTCGAGTTTGTTCGCCGCATTCGTTAGCTCAAGCTCCATACGCGCGAGTTTTTTGTCAGGATTCTTCGAACTAAGGGGACGGAGCAAGGCTTTCTTCGCGAGCAGGCAAGCAGTATCCGCTAAACCCCCGATACCTACGCCCACGATGGTTGGCGGGCAGGGTTGCCCCCCGGCCTCCACTAGTGTCAATAGTACTGCCCGTTTGATAGCAATTTTTTCATCGGCTGGCCTGAGCATGAACAACCTGCTCCAGTTCTCCGCACCCGCACCCTTGACGAGCAGGTCGATTGAGAGTTTTTCCCCCGGCACGAGTTCGAGGTGAACAGATGGCTGCTCCATGCCGAGGTTAGTGCCGGTGTTCTTGCGCGTGAGTGGGTCTACAATGTTTGCGCGCAGCGGTACCTCTCGAGTGGCTTGAGCGACGGCTTTGGAGAGAGATTTTTTCAGGTCGAAGTCCAGTCTGAGCCCGGAGCCCAGCTGAATGAAAAAGGTGAAAGTACCGGTGTCTTGGCAGATGGGCGCTCTCAGATTTTTCGCCAGATCGAGATTTCTCAGCATGCAGTCGAGTTGCAGCTTGGCGATGCGGTTCCGCTCGCGTGCCATGCTTCGTTTGAGCGCGCGCACGACATCTTCGGGTAACGTTGTTTCGGCGCGACGAAGCATTTCAACGACGGTTTTGCGAAGTATAGCTTCGGTTAGCATGGCAATCGAGTTCAACTAGAACCCTAACTAATTAAAGCCCATTCGGCGGCGTCAGAGGACGATTTAAATGGGCGGGTACCGAGAAAAATAGCGGATGTGGATGAAATCTGTATATGAAATTATTTTAAAAAGAAGATCCATACGGCGCTTCCAGCAGAGGCTAATACCATTTGAAGTTCTCGAAAAACTTGTCAATGCAGCTAGAGTCGCTCCCTCAGCCTCAAACCTTCAGCCTTTAGAATACGTTGTGGTTAATGATAAAGATTTATTGCCTGAGATTTATTCAACTCTAAAATGGGCCGGATACATCGCTCCAAAAGGAAATCCACCGGAAGGAGAAAAACCAACGGCTTACATTGTGGTTCTTGTAAATATAAGAATAAGTGATTCAGGTTACGAAAGGGATGTGGGCGCAGCTGTCGAAAACATTCTGCTTGCAGCTTTAGAGGAAGGGATAGGGAGTTGCTGGATCGGTTCCATCAATAAGAAAAGGTTACGTAAAATACTAAACATACCACATTTTTTAGCAATCGATTCAGTGATCGCTTTAGGTTATAGTACCGAGAGCCCACTAATGGAGGAGATGACCAACTCAATAAAATATTGGAAAGATGAATCAGGAACACTTCATGTACCCAAACGAAAATTGAAAGATATTCTCCACAGAAACAAGTTTTGATTTGAAAATAAAGATAAGACGAAGTAGCAGGTTGGTACGGGGGAAACATGCGTTTGATCGATTGCACGAGTGGCAAAATCTTAGCGAGTGATGTCGAGCTAGCGGACACCTTCTGGCGGCGCTTTCGAGGGTTAATGTTCAGGCGCAAGTTTCAGCGTGGTAAGGTGCTGTTGTTCAAATTTTCCAAGCCTGGTCGCCACGCGGTACACATGTGGTTCGTGTGGTTTCCTATCGACCTGATATATCTTGATTCGAGTTTCAGGGTCGTCGAGCTTCGCGCGGGGCTCAAATCCTGGCGGTTTTACAGGCCCAAGGCGATTATTGATTATCTCATCGAGGCCCCTGTTGGGACGATTTCTCGTGCAGACGTAAGAGTTGGGCACAAAATTTCGCTTGAGGGAAAAAGTTTAAACCCACTAAAATAAAACAAAACTGCTGGTTGAGGTTGGTGGGGGACGGAGTATTGAGCAGGTGGATGTCCCCAAGGCACTGGCCGAAGCAGCTGCACGTCTTGCTTCAGAAATTAATGCGGATGCAATTCTCGCTTTAACTGAAACGGGCAAAAATTGCAGTCCTCTTTTTGGGAAGAACTTGCTTGACACCCACGGAAAGGAGGTAAAGGTAGTCCTCGCCACCCCCAGCTACGAAACTTACAAGAGATTCGGCAGGAACTCCCGCATAAAACTGATCAAGCTCACGGCGCGGGCACAGGGGAGATTTGGCCAAGCCCACCATGCGATGGCGTGCGGGTTGCGGGAAGGAATATTCTCTCCAGGGGAGCGTTTGGTGTGTTTGGCGGGGGATGGTTTCGCTGATAGCACCGATGCCCTTTTGATTTTGCGCGTTTCCGGATATGAGCCGGTGATAGAGACGGTGGAATCGGACCCCGTTCTGGCCGCAGCCGCTGAGATATCGCTCGAGCTCGGGAGAGGGACTTTGGGCGGAAGGCCCGTGGGCGCGGCGTTCATAATCGGGGACGCCAAAGCGGCCTTGAGGCTATCGCACCAACTGATGATTAACCCATTCAAGAGTTACTTGGTAAATATCACCGATAGAAAACAATGGGGGCTTATCCAGAAATACGCTACTTTTGATGGAGCTTTCATCGTGGGGGACGATGGGCGCGTCATCGCTGCGGAGCGCTACCTCAACGCAGATGTCAAAGTTGAAATTCCCCGTGGTCTGGGCACGCGGCACTTGGCGGTAGCAACCATGACTGCGGCGACCAAAGCACGAGGGGTAACGATCTCCGGGGAAGATGGGATGGTGAGAATTTTTAGAAGCGGCAAGATCATGGCGAGAATAGACCCGCGGAGCGGCATCTTCGAGTACCTGCGCGAGGCGCGGGGTCGGCCGGATGTTAATAGTTTTAGGTCGAAGGGCTAAGATAGTTTAGGGTTGGGATGCGTTACACAACTTTAGCCGAGGCTTTTGAAAAGCTAGAGCACACTCCATCTTATTTGAAAAAAAATTCAGTCATCGTGGACTTACTGAAAAGTACTCCGGCCGAGGAGATGGAGCGAGTTGTTCTGCTCTTGCTCGGCAAACCTTGGCCAGCCTACGTTTCGAAGGAGACTGGCGTCGGACTGCAACAGCTCAAGAAAGCGATCGTACAGGCTTCCGGCTACTCACCCCCAGATGTAGACAAGCTGATGAAGCAGGTTGGAGATCTCGGCGAGGTGGCGAAGCAGCTCTCGGCGAAGAAAAAGCAGGTGACTCTTTTCACCGAGCAGCTGACGGTGAAAAAGGTTTTCGAGAACATCAAACAGTTGCCTGAGATCACCGGCGAGGGCTCGGTGGACCGAAAAATAGCTTCGATCTCCGAACTCTTAACAAGCTCCACCCCGCTCGAGGCCAAGTTCATCGTCCGCACCGTGATCGGCGACCTCCGAATAGGTGTAGCCGAGGGAAGGTTGCGTGATGCGATAGCGAGCGCATTTGACGTGAAGCCAGAAGTAATTGAGCACGCGTACATGCTCACGACGGACTACTCGATTGTTGCAAAGGCTGTCGCCACGGGTGGGGAAAGGGGTCTGGAGAAGCTCAGGGTCGCCGTGGGACATCCCGTGAACCCCATGCTGGCGCAACGAGCTGAAACGATTGACGAGGTTCTTGAGCGGATGAAGGGAAAGGCAGCATTTGAAATAAAGCTCGATGGCATCAGGGTCCAAGTCCACAAGGATGGCGATAAGGTCTCACTCTTCACGAGGCGGATGGAGGATTACACCAACATGTTTCCCGATCTCGTCGACCCCTTGCGCCAAGCATTGAAGCCGAAGCGAGCGATAATCGACGGAGAGCTGGTAGCGATCGACAAACGTACGGGAAAACCCATGCCGTTTCAGGAGGTGCTCAAGCGGCGCCGCAAGTACGAGATTAAGCAGACGATCGAACAGATCCCGGTCGAGCTGCATCTGTTCGATGTGCTGATGTCGGATGGCAGTGTCATGCTCGATAAGTCATACGTCGAGCGGAGAAAAATGCTTGAAAAGATAGTCAAGCCGGTAAAAGGCAAGGTAATGGTTGTTAAACAGCAGGTCCTCAGTAAGTCCGATGAGATAAAGAAGTTCATGAATTGGGCAATCGAGATCGGTCATGAGGGGCTACTCGCGAAGGACCTCGAGGCGAGCTACCGCGCGGGGCGGAGAGAGTTTGTGTGGCTCAAGCTCAAGCCCATGCTGGAGACCCTCGACTTGGTCGTGGTCGGGGGGCTCTACGGCAGGGGCAAGCGTGCTGGCTTCTTTGGTAGCTATGTGCTTGCGGCGCGTGATGAGAAGAGCGGGAAATTTAAGACGGTGACGAAGTGCGGGAGTGGTTACACCGATGAAGATTTGAAGGAGCTCACGAATTTGTTCAAGAAGATTCAGCTTAAGAAGCCGCATGAAGATGTCGATATAGAAATAGATTGCGACGCGTACTTTGAGCCCAAGATCGTTTTCGAAATGGTGTATGAAGAGATACAAAAGTCACCTGAATTAAAGCATACCTCAACCTTCGGCCTTCGCTTTCCCCGCTACATAAGGATCAGAGAAGACAGGAGAGCGGAAGAGGTCAACACAATTAAAGACGTTGCGGAGATGTATGAAAGACAGCAGAAAAGAAAAGCGAAAATTTAATCGAGGTTAGCTGAGTTGAGTGATTATCAGATTCTCAAACTTCTGTAAAAATTCTTGAATTCGGTTTTCCTCCATTTGTGCACCGCAAGCAACCGCGTGCCCGCCACCCTCACCTCCAACGGCTGTGGCAGCGTCTCGGATCACTCGTGCAAGGTTTAGCCCCTTTAGGAAAAGCAGCTTGGAGCACCGCACCGAGATTTTTGCGATGCCCTGAACTCGGACGATGCCGACGATAGGCTTATACTGGTCACAGAGCTTGGTGCCGAGCACTAAGCTCGCAACGGTGCCGACGAAAGTCTCCTTGAGCGCGCCAGTGGCGTCGAAGTACTGCAGGTAGCCGCGGTGTGTGTGATAAAGTCCCTTTTGCTCAACGAATTCCATTCCCTCTGCTATGCTTCGTCTGTGGTAGCGGAGCAGATTCAACATCGCGCGGTAGTAAGTCCTGCGGTCACCTTTGGCGACTTCGAAACCTATCAGCGGTTGCTCGTGGCGCGCGGTCGAGTTTATACAGGTCGCGAACCCATTGGCATCGCGGAGTATCGAGCGATCATCTTCTTTCAACAGCGTGTGGGCCTCGCCAATGATCAGCCCCGGAACATATTGCGCGAGTTCTCTCGGCACGTTTGTGTATGCCCGAGTAATCAGCTCGGTTGCCAGTCGACGTTTTTCGACATCGGTGAGGTCGACGGGTCGACGCCATCCACCATCACTCTTGAGCAGAATGTCGAGGTCCTTGAGCAAGCTCACACAACCAGCGGCCGAATTGCTGACGCCAGGAATCGGGGGGTCGGTGAAGGATTCGAGTGCCTTGAAGATCGGTCGGGTGTGCCGCCCGTAGAGCATCAAGTCGATCTTTTGCTCTAGGACCTTTGAGTTGATGCCATCCTTGGCGATCTGCTGGTTGTAGCCGAGCAACTTCCCCCAAGCATTCTGAATGTCACCAATGGCACCCACGATTGCGAGCGCCGAGAGGTCTTGGTTGGCTTGGTCCAACTCTCGAGCGATTAGGTAGGCCATCCCTGCCCCGCTAATCTCCTGTACGCCGTCCAAGCTGTGTTGGTGGGCGTTGAGGTGAACAAGCTCTTGCCAGCCCTCCACCTGCTCCGGCTCGTGGTGGTCGGCGATGATGACATCATGCCCGGAAAATCTGTTACGGAGATTTTGAAGTTGCGAGCTCCCAAAGTCGGTGAATATGGTCAGGTCGGCCGGGTCTAGCTCTTCGACGACCTCTCGATAGAGCATGCGAACGAATCGTATGTGGTGTTCGATGTCGTTTCGATCGAGAGCTTTTGAAATTACCGCGGCTGCACACACTCCATCGGCGTCCATGTGTGAAATGATCTCGATGGAATCGTTTCGGTGGTTTTTGATCAGTTCTGCGGCTTTTCGCGCAACGGTGAGCATAAGGTCCCCAATCAATCTGTGCACGATTTTATGTGAACTACCCACCCATAAATGGATGTGGGTTTCCTGCTTTGATGATCGAGCTTGCCCTTGCGGGTAGAGGCCCGATCTCCACAGGCGTGGATTCGGCTGGTTCCCAACCTACTTTTTCCAATCCTCTCTTCAAGACGACCAGAGAGGAGTTGTAATCCCTATTTGCAGTAAATCCACAGTAGGGGCAAACATGCTTTCTATTCCATAATTCCTTTTTGACGACCTTACCACACCTTGCACATTCTTGTGTCGTGCCCATCGCGTCCACCTTCACTATCCACCTACCAGCTCGCTCGGCCTTGTAGGTGAGCATGAACAAAAATTTTGACCATGCAGAGTCAGAGATGTTCCTGCCGTTCTGTGTCGACTCCATCATCTCTTTGACTTTCAAATCTTCGACTGCTATGAAGTCGTAGCGACCGACATAATCGTGCGAGAGCTTGTGAAGGAAGTCGAGGCGCTGGTTGCAGACGCGCTCATGTACTCGCGCAAGCCTGACGCGTTGCTTTGCTCGGTTCTTTGATTTCTTCGCCTTTCTCGAAAGCCTGCGCTGCTCCCGCTTCAGCCTCCACTCGGACTTGACGATGTTGTGCGGATGATTAACGAAGTTACCGTCGGTATCAGCGATGTAGTGCTCGATACCGAGATCTATACCGACAGGTTTGGAGATTCTCTTGACTTTCGACGCATTCTCGACCTCAATGCTGAAGCACGCGAACCATTTCCCCGAACGCTCGCGCTTGATGTGAACCTGCTTGGTCTCGCCATTGATGTCACGATGTAGCAGAATTGGTACCGGGCCGATCTTTGAGAGCCACAGCTCCTTGCGCTTACCATCACCTTCCACGATTTTGAAGCCCGACTGATTGTAGGTGAATGACTTGAACCATCCTTTGCCCTTGAAGCGGAGCCTGCCCACTTTTCTGCTGTTCTGCTTCAGCTTAGCGAGAACGCGGAGGTTCAAGTAGAGCTGGTGGAGCACCATTTGCAAGACCTTTGAGTGCATCTGCTTCAGCTCAGGACGCTCGCGCTTCAGCTTCGGCAGTGTCGCCTGAAGCTCGTACTTGCGCGGGATCTTGCCGTTCTCCTTCTGGTTCAGACGCTCCAAGAAGTGGTTGTAAAGCCACCTACATTGATCAAGTGTAGTGAGTAGTTTTTGTTTTTGTACTCTCGATGGATAGAGCCTGAATCGATAGGTTAGCTGCATCATCATGTCTCCGTTATCAGGTGTTCAGAAAATTGGCTATACGATTTTCGGGGAGAGAGGTCACCGAAAGTAATTTATAAACCTTATAAACCCCCCACTGCAGATGAATTCGAGGAGTTTTCTATAGCAGGAGGTATGAACAGTTGCATATCCATCATGGGTTCATCGGAGCTTTTCTGGCCGCTTGGAGCATCTTGGTAATTGGCTTTAAATCGTTCATGATAGGAGAGTTCAACCCATGGTTGGCGTGGGGTGGTTTGGGGTTGGGGACGGCATTAGTGATCCACGATATTTTGTATCATCTCAATAACAGGAAAAAGCGGTGAGGACATGCGGACGATCGAGCTTCGGGGCAAAAGCGTCGTACTGGTCGATCAAACGAGGCTGCCTCAAGAGTTGAGATTGGTCAGGTGCAGGAGCGCCGAGGAAGTAGCTAGAGCGATCGAGTGCATGCAGATAAGGGGAGCGCCAGTGCTCGCCGCGGCAGTAGCGATGGCGCTTGCGGTCACCGCGTTGCGAAGTAAGGCTAGAGAGCGGGCCCAGATGCTGCGGGAGCTAGAGGCAGCGGCCGCTAGGGTGAGACGGACCCGCCCGACTGGGGTCAACTTGTTCGTCGGCTTGAAGCGCGTGCTCTATGCAGCTCATTCGGCGCGCGATACGAGGGAAATTCGCGCTGCAGTTGTGCGGGAGGCGAAACGCATTGCCGACGAAGATGTCGAGGCAAACCGCCAGATGGGAAAACATGGGGCCAGATTGCTTAAGAGTGGAGACGTTGTGCTCACGCATTGCAATGCTGGTGCACTCGCGACCGTGGATTACGGTACAGCTCTGGGGGTGGTCCGTGCTGCGTGGCGCCAAGGAAAACGCATTAGAGTCATCGCGACTGAAACTCGCCCCTTTTTACAAGGCGCGCGGCTGACAGCTTGGGAGCTGAAGCGCGAGGGCATCCCGGTCACGGTGATAACTGATAATATGGCGGGGTATTGTTTTTCTAAAAAAATGATTGATTCAGTGCTAGTCGGTGCAGATCGAATAGCTGCGAACGGTGATGTCGCGAACAAAATCGGGACGTATTCGATAGCTGTACTCGCCAAGGAACATCGCGTGCCGTTTTACGTCGTTGCCCCAACCAGCACCATCGATTTGAGCGTGCGAAGCGGCAGGGAAATTCCGATCGAGCAACGCGATGCGAATGAGGTCATTTTCATTGGGGGGAAGCGGATGGTGCCTAAAGATGTTAGGGTGCTCAACCCCGCGTTCGACATCACGCCAGCACGCTTGGTGACGGCCATTGTGACCGAACGAGGCGTAGTGAAGCCAAACGAGCTAAAGTCGTTATTTGCGCGTTAGGCTGCTTCTACCCGCTTGACTTCTGGCACTTCTTTCTTAAGCGTCCGTTCGATGCCAAGCGCCAGTGTCATCGTGGACATGGGGCAGCCCGCGCACGCGCCGACCAGTTTTACCTTCACCACACCATCGCTTGTAACACTAACGAGCTCGACGTCTCCGCCATCAGCTTGAAGTGCAGGTCTAATCTTGGCCAGAGCCTTCTTGACTTTCTCTCGCATTCAACCACTCTTGATTTTGCTCTGGCGCACTGGGTTTAAAAATCTGACTATTAGACGCCGAATTTCTTCAACCAGTTGCAATATCCAAAAAGTATGGGCGCTACTTGGCCGCTGATTCGTCCCAAACCGCCCTTAAGGACGCTCCTCTCATTGAACTCTTTTACTTCGTCTGGCATAACATTTGGTCCTGCGAAGAGTATGGGAACCGGATCAGAGACATGGTCACCATAGACAATAGGCGTTGTGTGGTCGCTTGTAAAGGCCACATGAGTTTCACCCCAATTTAGATTATCCAAGAAGTATTTCATGACTCTATCTATTTTTTCGATGAAGGCGATTTTGCCCTCGGCGTCGTGATCGTGAGCGCAAGAGTCCGTTCCCTTAATATGGACGAAGGCGAAGTCCGCCTCCTTGTTTAGCTCCTCCACAGCTAGCTTGGCCTTGTTTAAAATAGGAGAGTCAGCCCCGCCTGTGGTTCCCTCAGCTCGTTTAATTCGCAGTCCTATGGCTCTGGCTATCCCGATGTAGAGTGCTCCGGCCGCGATTGCTACCCCGTTGACTCCATAGAGTTCCTTTATCGAGGGCAGGTCAAGTTTTATAGCCGCCCCACGGGGCAGGAGTATGTTAGCAGGTGGCTTGCCTTCTTTCTCCCGATTTTTGTTTAGTGGAAGATCTTTCAGGATTTTGTGAGACTGATCTACTATTTCATTAACGATTTCTGCTGTTTTTTCTGCTGCCTCTTCCGCAGTTTCTGGTTTGGCTTTTGGTACTTTAACCCCAGTTTTATGGGGATCGGCGTCGGTGATGCGACTGGAGAGTCCTGGTCCTCGAAGGACCAATGCTCCTCTATGTTCGGTGCTGGCCTTGAAAAAAACTTCTACATCCGATTGAGAGGATTTTAGAGATTGGAGAGCTTTTTCGAGTTCTTTTTGCCCGCTTAGAATTCGGCCAGCTCTCCTATCTTGAAGGATGAAATTTTCATCCACGGTTGCAAAGTTGGTTCGAAAGCTAACATCTCCCTCTTTCACGTCCATCCCGATTCCCAGTGCTTCGAAAACTCCTCGGCCGGTGTACACTTTCTCTGGATTATATCCTAAGATGGATAAATGGGCGGTGTCGCTACCAGGTCTAACGCCGGGTTTGATAGGGTCCAACAATCCTGTAAGTCCTCTTCGGGCGAGCTCGTCTATATTCGGAGTATTGGCAGCTTCCAAGCAGGTTTTTCCTTTATAGTCTGTTGGCCTTCCTGCGAGCCCGTCTGCGATTATCATTAATGCTTTCAACTTTGAATCCCCTATCAATCGGATGTTTTGGATTAGAAAAAGCTTACGGAGGCTGAGACTCTATTTATTACTAGTCACCCTTCGGTTTTGTTTCTGAAGGCCACATTGAATGTTGAATGAAAGAGTACAAATGTTGGGGGGACATAAATTATGTGGGCCCGTGGCCTAGCCAGGATAGGGCGGCAAGCAAATTGCCCGCAAGCCTTCGGAGCTGCAAATCGAGGGTTCGAATCCCTCCGGGCCCGCCACCAAAAGGAATGGGGTTCCTCCCCCGAAAGAATTAAAGAAAAGAACATCTAAAAATTCGTTTTGGGGTAGTATAATTGGGGAGACCTAAGAGGCGATATACTACTACTGGTTTTCTTTCAGGTCTAATAGCAGTAGCATCCATAGTCGGCTTGTTCGCAGGGGGGATCCTAAGCTATTTGGTAACTTCACAGAGGATCAACGACTTGGAAAATCAAGTCTCAACGCTCCAGGACCAACTTTCCAACCTTCAACCCTCCGAAAATAATATCTACATATTAGGGGACAACACTTCACTTTCTGAGTTGTACGATGAGACCAAAAACTCGGTTGTGGTAATCCAAGGAGTTATCACGCAAATTACGATATTCGGTTTACAATATCAACAGGTTCAAGGGTCCGGGTTTGTATACGATTACGAAGGACAGATGGTCATCATCACAAACTTCCACGTAGTTGATGACGCTACAAACATTATCGTGACTTTTAGGAATGGAAACACATATGCGGCAACCGTGCTGGGTTCGGACGCATATGCCGATCTGGCGGTACTTTCAACAAACGCCCCCGAGAATGAATTAAAGCCCCTTCAAATCGTTAGCTCATCAACCTTGAAAGTAGGTGACCCTGTGGTGGCAATTGGCAATCCATTTGGCCTTACGGGGTCTATGACCGTGGGGATAGTAAGTCAGCTTGGCCGAACGATAAGAGAATCAACGATCGGCTTTTCAATCGCGAATATTATTCAAACTAGTGCGCCAATCAATCCCGGCAACTCGGGTGGGCCGTTACTTAACTATCTCGGCCAAGTTGTTGGGATAACCACGGCCATAGTAGCCGATTCCCAGGGGTTAGGTTTTGCGGTCCCGTCCAACACAATACTGCGGGAAGTAGGGCCGCTAGTAGAAACAGGATCTTACACCCAACATGCTTGGTTAGGCGTTTTCGGGATTGATATGAACTATGAAATCGCTGAATTGATGGACACGGATTTCACCTACGGATGGTTGATTACTCAAGTGGTGGATGAAGGGCCGGCTGATAAAGCAGGTTTGCGCGGCGGCACAGAACAAGCTCAAACTATAGAGGGGATGGTAATAATTGGCGGGGATACAATAATAGCCATTGAAGGAACCCGCATTGTGAACGGAGACGATCTCTTAACCTATCTCGGAGAGCACACTTTGCCGGGCCAGACAGTCGAACTAACAATCGTGAGAAACAACCAAACAATGATCCTCCCGGTCGAGTTTGGAACGCGGCCTCCGCCCTCTTAAAGTCCCAGAAAAATAAGCGTGATTAAAACCTCATCCAATTTGGCATATTTAATTTTATTGCACACATTAACTAACGGGCCGGTAGTCTAGCCTGGATAACGTTATAAACGTCCAGAGAGGACGTGAGCCTCCGGAGCTCGCGGCACGGGTTCGAATCCCGTCCGGCCCGCTTTTAATTTGGGTTCGGAACGATGACGGAACAACATCCGTTTTTCTCGATTGGTTAAAAAGATTCGAGATGTGAAAGAAAAAAACGTTTCCTTCAAATCTCAATAATTGGTGAGGGGAACGTTAAAAAAGTCGTAAAGTATTAAAGTGAAGGAGTAAATGGGTGCCGAACTCACCTCGCGAAAGGGGCGATGTCATGACTGGAGATTTATTGAGGCGATACGTAATCGGGCACTTCGATCTGTGTACAGGTTGCAGGATATGCGAGTTGGCCTGTTCCTGGACTAAATTTGGCACGTATGCCCCAACTAGGAGCGCTATCCATATCGAAGTGAGATCCAAGGGCCTCATGGTACAACCTATAGTTTGCAGTCAATGCGAAAACGCTTATTGCATAAAAGCCTGCCCATTTGGGGCTATAGAGAAAAACAAGGAATTAGGGATAATAAGAGTTATCGATGACAAGTGCACAGGCTGTGGCCTCTGCGCTAAGGTCTGCCCGATAGGTGCAATTAAAGTAGATAACAAAACGAAGAAAGCCATTAAATGTGACTTGTGCGGAGGAGACCCAGCCTGTGTGAGGCACTGTCCAACGAAAGCACTCGAATTGCTAAATAGGAAGGGATAAAAAATGAGTAGCGGATACGCGGGCAAAATTCTGCGAATAGACCTCTCTAAAAAAAACGGAGTTCGAAAAGAGCCCTTGGACTTGAACCTTGCTAAGGAATTCTTGGGTGGAAAAGGATTTGGGGCCAAGCTCATTTATGATATGCTTGATCCAAAAACGGATCCATACAGCCCAAATAACCCAATACTTTACTGCACTGGGCCGCTGACTGCTACGTTGGCACCATGCAACAGATTTTGCATCGTGACGAAATCACCGTTAACAGGGCTTTTTTCCGATTCATATGTGGGCGGCTACTTCGGCCAAGAGTTGAAGTTCGCGGGGTATGATATCGTAATAATCACAGGAAAGGCCAAGAAACCCGTCTACCTATCGATCGACGACGGTGAGGTTGAGGTAAAGCCAGCCAGTCATCTTTGGGGGATGGATACATACCAAACGTATGATGCGCTTAAGAAAGAGCTAGGAGACGAAACGATCAAGATTTCATGCATAGGTCCAGCCGGCGAGAAACTAGTCAGAATTGCGCTTGTTGACTGTGATACCCATCGGCAAGCGGGGAGATGTGGCACAGGTGCTGTCATGGGATCTAAAAACTTGAAGGCCATAGCAGTTCGAGGATCGGGCGAAATCTCGGTAGCTGATCCAAAAGCTTTCGAGAAAATTGTCTGGAGAGCATATGAAGAAATCAAGAGAAGTCCGGGCTCGCAGGCATATTCAAAAGGGGGGACACCAGCTCTTTTATCATTTGCAAACGATCAGGGGTTGTATCCGACTCGGAACTTCCAAGATGGTTGCTTTGAAAAAGCCGAGAATTTGGGTTCGGAAAGCCAGAGTAAGAATCTCTGGCTTAGGGAATTCGGCTGCTTTGCCTGCCCGATACACTGTAGCAAAATAGGGATGATTCGAAAAGGCCGTTTTTCGGGAGCCATCGTTGACATAATTGAATACGAAACTACTGGCTTACTAGGCGGAAGCTGCGAAATAAGTGATGTGGACGCTTTGGCCTATGCCGCTCTCCTATGCGACAAGCTCGGGATAGATACTATTTCTGCAGGAAACATCATAGGCTTTGCGATGGAGTGTTACCAGAAGGGGATTTTAACAAAAAAAGACACGGATGGGCTCGAACTCAACTTCGGCGATTATGAGGCTCAGATCAGGTTAATCGAGAAAATAGCATACCGAGAGGGAATCGGGGACATCCTAGCAGAAGGCGTCATGAGGGCTGCAGAGAGGATAGGGAAAGGAGCGAGAAACTTAGCCGTTCATATCAAGGGGATGGAAGCCCCGGCTTGGGGTCCGCGAGGCTCCCCTGGGATGGGCTTGGCATTGGCAACCTCGGATAGAGGGTGCGATCATCAGAAAGCTTGGCCCCCCGCATATGAAATAGCGGGAGAGTCTTGGCCATTCGGAGGTCCGCTGGATAGGTTAACAATTGAAGGAAAAGCAAAGGTCGTAAAGTGGGAACAGGACCACTTGGCAGCACTTTACTCACTGGTCGTATGCGAGTTCAGTCGCACGGGGATTTCGAACGACACTTATGCAGATCTCGTATCTTCCGCAACCGGATGGGAAATTGATTACCATAAGCTTTTGGAGTATGGAGAAAGGATATGGAATCAAGTGAGACTGTTTAATGTAAGGGAGGAAATTGGCAGAAAAGAGGATGCCTCCCTGCCAAAACGGTTTAAGGAGCCGTTGCCTTCCGGTCCAGCCAGTGGTCACAGATTCACGGACGAAGAATTCGATAGGATGCTGGACGATTACTACGCACTGAGGGGTTGGGATGGCGAGGGGAAGCCTACAAGGGACAAATTGATCAAATTGGGATTGCTTTCTACATAAAAAACTGAGCTATAATTGACCCAATTCGAGGAGAATACATAAGCAGAATTAAAAGCCATCGTTGCCACTAGAGCTGAATAAAATCGTCTCCAGTCGCGAGAATCACCAAATCGCAGCGAGTCAGCTGAGGGGTCACTTCAAGGTGAAGTTAACTTAGCCGCCCGAAATCGGTGGGAATATCGCCACGGTATCGCCATCTTTTAACTTCGTATAGAGCCCGCTAAGCGTATTTATGCTTCGACCATTCACGATCACCATCGTGCGAAACTTTTTTGAACCCATTCCGTAAAGCTGCTCGGCCATCCTTTCCCCAAACCGCCGCACGAGCTCATCTAGCAAGGCGGCCATGTCTCTCACCGTCTCTATCTCGACCCGAGGAGGAGATTAATAAATTGGCGGTCGGAGGTAGACCCGAACCCGAAATTAATACGAATCCCGTCCGACCCGCCACAAACTCGGAAACCGACTCAAGAAGGGAAATAAGGCGAAGACACTGAGAGAGGGCTTTTTAACATTCTAACCTACATTAGAAAAGTGGAAATAGATCCTGATAAACGGCTTCGAGGGATCGACTTGGCACGATGTATGGCCTTTGTCCACCACAAGGGGGGGACGGGAAAAACCACCTCCTGCATTAGCATCGCGGGGTTTCTAATGAAGGCGGGAAAGCGAGTGCTTGTCGTGGACTTCGACCCTCAAGGAAATGCGACCTCCGGGCTCGGGATAGACAAAGGAAGCCTGGAGGCATCGATGTACGAGGTTCTGGTGGGCGAGCGGAAGCTCAGAGACATCATTTTAGAAACCGAATCGGGCGTACATCTGGCCCCCGCGACTTTGGATTTGGTGGGTGCCGGGCCCATCTTTTACAAGAAACAGAGGGGGGAGGTACTCAAGGAGGCGCTGAGGGACGTAGACCGATTCTACGATTACATCCTCGTGGACGCCCCTCCAGGGGTGGGGCAGTTCATGATCAACGCTATCATCGCGGCCGATCAAACGGTCGTCACCCTAGACCCGGGAATATTTGCCCTCGAGGGAGTAGAATCCCTCAACACGCTCCTCGACGATGTCCGGGAGCATCTGAAGGTGAAGGTGGAGCCGTCCTTTGCGATCCTGACTCGATGCGAAAAGCCTCCAAGGCGAAAGCGAAAAAAGTCCCGAGCCAAGCGCCGACGGAGGGTCGAGCGCAAGGGGGTGACTGATCCGGTGAAGGAAATTCAAAAAAAGGCCAAGAGAATATTTAAGAAAGTGTTCACCATACCTTACTCGGTAGAGATATTTGAGGCGCAGGCGAAGGGGGTTCCAGTATCCCATTA
This sequence comes from Hadarchaeota archaeon (SeqCode), assembly GCA_964433595.1. GTDB lineage: Archaea > Hadarchaeota > Hadarchaeia > Hadarchaeales > Hadarchaeaceae > DG-33. The sequence continues at coordinate 15,693 of CAYSRF010000013.1, forward strand.
TGCTCCGAGATGTGGGGCTGCTCGCGCTTACAAAAAAATTGCGGATGAGGTGGTAAAATATGGTTGAGGTTGTCCGGAAGCCGGGGCGAAAGGCCCTGTTTGAGGGTGTTGAGTCAAAGGTTCCAGAAAAACTCGAGGGGCCGAAGGGTGTTGAGGAGATCATCAGGCAGAGCATCACCACTTCTGAAAAAGTGTCCCGCTCATTCGACGAGGCCACCGCCACCGTCCAACATGTCGCTCAAACAGTTCAACAGCTGGCGAAGACGAGCCAGGAGCAGGTCAAACAGGTGGAGGAGGCCACAAAGGTTGTAACAGACATGAACGCCGCGATCCAGCAGCTCACATCTGGGGCTGGGATTACAGCTATAGCGACGGCCAAGACAGCAGAGATAGCTCGGGAGGGTGCGAAGCTTGCTGGCCGTGGGCTCAAGGCGATGGAAGAGATACGAGAAATCATAGATACTTCCGCTGCCAATGTGGGCGGAATAGGAGAAAGATACAGAGAGATCTCCGAGGTAGTCGACATCATCCGCGGGGTATCAGGCCAGACCAACTTACTCGCCTTGAACGCGGCGATCGAGGCGGCTCGGGCTGGGGAAGCTGGTCGAGGTTTCGCCGTGGTTGCAGATGAGGTTAGGAAGTTGGCCGAAAGCTCAACGCGCCAGGCTGACCGCATCTCCAAGGTAATCGCGGCGTTGACGAAACCAACCGAGGAGGCAGTGAGTTCAATGAAAACTGGAGCCGAGAAGGTCGCGGAGAGTTCGGCAGTGATCAGCAGCGCCTTGGCGGGTCTGCAGGAAATCACGGTGGAAATCGAAAAAGCGTCCACCAAGGCTCAAGATATCTCCGCGGCATCGCAGCAGCTAGCGACTGGAGCTCAACAGGTCGTGAATACCATAAATAAAATTACGGCAGCATCTCAGGAAACTGCAGCTGGGGCTGAAGAAATTTCGGCCGCAACCGAGGAGCAATTGGGCACGATGCAGGAAGCGGGCGAGACAGCCAAGGAATTACTCAAAGAGCTGAAGAAATTTCAAGGGGAAGCTTCGCCAAGTAAGGCGCTTGAGTAAAGTTTCATCGTGGAATTAGGATGGGGAGAGAGGAAGAAAAACCAAGGGAGAACGAGGTGCAGCTTGTCCTCTTCAGCCTAGCGGGGGAGGAGTACGGGGTCGAAATCCATCAAGTCCGAGAGATAGCGCGGATGATGGAGATAACCGAGGTTCCAAATGCCCCAGAGTTCATCAGTGGAATAGTGAACTTCCGGGGACGAGTACTCGTCGTCGCTGACCTCCGGAAGATATTCAACCTGAAGCCCGGGGAGGCCAAGTGCATCGTCATAGCAGAAATCGGGAGAAATGTTTTTGGTGTGGCCGTAGATGAGGTGACTGGGATCCTGAAGATAAGCGAGGGGGTCATCCGACGCGCGCCCGGAATCATCGCCGAAAAAATCCATGCGGACTATCTCAAGGGGGTAGCGATCTTGGGTGAGAGGATGATAATTCTGCTTGACTTGGAGAAGGTGCTTTCAGAGGAGGAGCTGGTGAGGCTCATCGAGGCTCGCACCCGGATCCCGCGGGAGGAAAAGCCTAGGCTGATGGACGCCGAGGTGGAGGAGCGCGCGCGAAAGAAGTTTGAGGGGAAAGAAGAGGAGGGTTAAGAGCACCGATGTATTTGATCGGTGGAAATGAAAAGGGGTGAGTTAAATGGCGACTTACGCTGAGCTCATGACAGCCATAATAAAAAAGCAGATTTCAATCATCGGTGAAAAGATCGCACTCCAGCTGGCACGGAAAGTCTTTGGCCTTAAGGTCTCCGACGATGGCACGGTGACGGCCGGAGCATCTAAAGCGGCGCTCGTGGATCTCTTGGAGCAGTACAAGACGATCGCGGGCGGAGTTTCTGTGGTGTTCGCTAAGCGCGCGATCGAACCGATATTGTCTGGCAAGGAGGATTTGCCCGAGGAGCTGAAGTGAGGATGGTTAAGGGCTCGTGGGGGAGATCAACAAAATTGCGGGGGCGCTAAGTTTTATACCTAAAAAGGGAAAGGAGAGAGTGGAAAAGGAAGGGTTCGCGGGGTGAGCGGATGGTGGAGGAGAAAAAGCCAGCAGCAGAAAAAGACATCGATAAAATAATGCAGATAGAAAGTACAAGGGATGTTGCCAAACAAAAGAAGCTTGAAAAGGAACTAATCCATGAGCGTAGCCTGCTCCGGAATCTTCTGGATAACATCCCTGACTCCATTTATTTCAAGGACAAAGAACACAAGTTCGTCGCGGTGAGCAAGGCCAAAGCTGAACATCACGGTCTTAGTCCTGAGGATTTCGTGGGGGAGGCTGATTTCAACTTTTTTTCCGAGGAATGTGCGAGGAAGATGCACGAAGCTGA
>CAYSRF010000014.1:0-17337 GCA_964433595.1 Hadarchaeota archaeon (SeqCode)
TTTTGTTGAGGTCGCGCAGGAGTGTTATTGGGCGGGTGAACCAAACCTCGGCATCGGGAAAGCGCGCCTTCGCGAGGGCTGCCGAGCATATACCATCGGTGTCGCCGTGGGATAGAATTTTTACGCCCAAACCATCACCTTGCAATAGTTCGCGTGGGGGCCTTTTAATTTTCTCTCAGCAAACGTTTTAATCAATCCCGATAAAATTTGAAGCAGGGCCCGTAGCTCAGCTGGTTAGAGCGCTCGACGGCCCAAATAGGGTCGGGCGAAGCTCATAAGTGCCGCTGAGAGACCGAGTGGTCAAGGGTTCGAATCCCTTCGGGCCCACCATCATGAAAGATTCGATGTTTTCAGACACATCACAGTTAATATTTAGTTCGACGATATGATTGCGTGCCCCGGTGGTGTAGGCCGGTCAAGCGTAAGCGCCGATATCATACAGCCCTTTCGAGGCTGTGACGTGGGTTCAAATCCCGCCCGGGGCACCAAAGGTGATGAAATGAAAAAAGTTGAAACCCCCATTACGAAGGCGTACAGGCTTGTCTACCCGCGGCTGGTTGTCCTAGTCAGCTGCATCGACCCCACGACTGGGAAGCCCAACATAATCACAATCGCTTGGGCTACCCCCCTCTCCATGAACCCACCGCTCGCTGGGATTCTCGTTGCCCCTCGACGGTACTCTCACGAGCTCATCGCGCGCGCCAAGGAATTCGTGATAAACATCCCTACCGTTGAAATCCTCGACAAAGCGATCAAGTGTGGCAGGGTCTCTGGGCGCAGGCACGACAAATTCTCCGAGATCGGGCTGACTGCCAAGCCCGCAAAAGTCGTTAAATCTCCGATCATCGAAGAATGCGTTGCCCACCTTGAATGCAAACTCGTGAACCAGATTACCACGGGCGACCACACCCTATTTGTGGGCGAGGTTGTGGCAGCGTACACGAACGAGGGCTTGTTTGACGGTGAATTTATGAATATTGAGAAAGCCCGGAACTTGTACCAAGTCAGTGGCGATACCTTCGCGATTTTGAGCAAGGAGTTGTTGAAACCAGAATTATGATCAAATGTTTTTAACTTTACCGCCGAGAAGTCCCTTTTCGAAAGGGAGGATGAGAGGCGGAAATTTTGTTACAATAGTATCAATACTTTCGGTGACCTCTCCCCGAAAATCATAAGAAAACTCCTCTAATATCTCTTTTGGGTTGCATGGAGTCGGAGTGCAAGTCTCCGATAGTGCGCCAAACAACGTTGCGGTGCCCGGTAGACCGGGTGATGCTGAAAGGGCAATGCCCCCAGGCATCGGGCTGGACTCGAATAAACGAGTCATCAAGTTGACCCAGCCGGAGCATGGGATGAACAAAGCCCTGCCTCATGAGGCCGTGCCTCGATAGGTAAAGGGCTTGAGAGCCATGAACCTCGCAAGCTTCCGGTAGCGAGAGCGAACCTGCGCCTCGGTGACGAGCGTGGTGCAACGAAACGGTGGAAGCCCCTTGCGAAAGCGAGGGGAGGAGGTCACCATAGAGCTACAGGTGAGCAAGGGCGGGAACGACCGACGATCCCGAAGGGTCATTTGGCACGGTTGATTGAGCCTATATAAGGGCTCAGTGAGTAAAAATCAGTAGGAGGTGGAGGAGTGGAAAGGAAGCCGATCACCGCTGCGGATATTATAGAGCGGGCAGAGATCGTCTTGGCCATTGCTGGGTTCCTCACCATCATCGCAGGCGTAGGTGCCAGCTCTTTAACGATAGTGGTTATTGGGCTGATAATGATTTACAGCGCGATCGTTTCCTTGGGCTACGTTCTTGTTCTAAAGGGGGCTTTTCCAGTCTTCAGCGTTTCTGTTGTGTGTGGAGGGCTACTGTTTATTCTCAGTATAGAAACTTTGATTAGGTCCCAAGTCACTTGGCCCATGGTCTTGGCTCTCATTGCCAGTTTGATCGCCCTCTTCGCGGCTTACGTAGCGTATGCGAAACCAAAATTTGGTAGGCCGAGTTTATAGTGGGGGTTGTCTGCGACTAGCCCCAACTTTTCTTTACCTTTTTAATTGATTTAAAATAGTTACATTTGGTTTGATGATCGAATGGTAGATTGTCCAACATGCGGCAAACCGCTCGAGCCGCCGACTGTGAAGTGTTCGAGCTGCGGCGCCGAGCTCCACCGTGCATGCGCGAAGCGAACGATGGGGAAATCGTACTGTAAGAACTGCTACAAGCAGGCAAAAAAACAGGCGCGCTTCGAGCGGATGGCTCAGCGCGAGGCCCTCCGCGGGGGAAAGCCGGGTAAGATATGGTAGTTTTTATCTTTTGGTGACGAAATCTTACTCGGGCGGGGGTAGCCAAGCTAGGTTAAAGGCGCGAGGTTTAGGGCCTCGTCCCGAAGGGGTTCGCAGGTTCGAATCCTGTCCCCCGCACTATAGGTTAAAAATGGCTGGCGCGCATATTTGGGGGAAAGATAGAGGTTAGAAAATGCAAGAAGAAAAAATTAAAAAAATTGTAAGGGGAAGATATTCAAAAATGGCCAAAGAGAACACAAGTTGTTGCTCTACTTGTGATCCATGCGGAATCGATGTAATGGAACAAGCGAAAAATATCGGTTATTCTGAAGAAGAACTTAGAAACATCCCAGAATCTGCTATTATGGGTTTGGGGTGTGGTAATCCAACAGCATTAGCGGACTTGAAAAAAGGAGAAACAGTCTTAGATTTGGGGGCAGGCGTAGGAATTGATGTATTTTTGGCTGCAAATAAAGTAGGATCGGAGGGTCACGTTATTGGAATTGACATGACGGAAGAAATGGTTAAAAGAGCCAATGAAACAGCGAAGAAACATGGATATAAAAATGTGGAATTTAAATTTGGAGAGATTGAAAACCTCCCCTTTGAAGATAATTCGGTTGATGTGATTATCAGTAATTGTGTCATCAATCTTTCTCCGGATAAATTACGAACATATCAAGAAGCGTACAGAGTTTTAAAGTCGGGCGGAAGAATTTTGATTTCTGATATAGTTACAGAAGGTGAATTACCAAAAGACATTAGAAAAAACCTTGAGGCTTGGGCTGGATGCGTCGCTGGAGCATTAGAGAAAAAAGAGTATTTAGATACGATAAAAAAAGCAGGATTTAGAGATGTCAAAATTGTTTCTCAGAACACATTTTATGAACTAGGACTAGATGACAGACTGGCTGGAAAAATTACAAGTGTAAAAGTAAAAGCACATAAATCGTGAAAAATTAGCCAGATTTTTCCGGAAAGGTTCTGGAGGGTACAAATCTGGATACAAATTCCTAATACCGCACCACCATAGGTTTATTTTAAGAAAGCTAGAAAATGTGTCAACCGCTTAAGGTGTCAAGATGCCAAGACCAACAGGACCAACGAACCCCGTGCTGCGAAGGCTCGTGCGAGAGCTTCGGGCAAGAGGCAAGAAGCAGAGGGTACGCTTTTGGCGCGATCTAGCGGAGCGCCTCGAGCAGCCCCGCCGAGCTCGGGCCGAAGTAAACCTCAGCCAGCTGAACCGCTACTCTAGCGAGGGGAGCACAATTGTCGTGCCCGGCAAGGTCTTGGCGGCTGGCAAGTTGAACCACATGATCTCCGTCGCTGCCTTCAAGTTCTCGGGTGCCGCTAAACGAAAAATCATGGCTGCTGGCGGCAAAACTCTAACTATCCAACAGTTGCTCGAGCAAAACCCGAGTGGCAAGGACGTCAAGCTGATGGAGTGAGAAACATGATCATCGATGGAAAGGATTTGGTCTTGGGGAGGCTCGCGAGCTTCGCGGCGAAACGCCTGCTCGAGGGTGAGCGCGTGACTGTGGTGAACGCCGAGCAGGTCGTGGTTTCCGGTAGAAAAGAGGCCACCTTTGACGCTTACGACGCTTGGCTCGAGGTCCGAAATCTTACCAATCCCCGCAAGGGGCCTTTCCACCTTAAGCGCCCTGAGGAACTCGTGCGCCGGGTGGTCCGAGGAATGTTGCCCTTCGACAAGCTTAGGGGGCGAGAGGCCTATCGTTGCCTTCGCGTTTACGTCGGGGTGCCCCAAGAGCTCGCCGGCAAGGAGATACAAACTCTGCCCGAAGCCAGCCTTGAGCGGCTTGGTACACGACGCTTTATAAGAATCGGGGCCCTTAGCAAACACTTAGGAGTGAGATTTTGATGAAGGTCGTGCTCGCAATTGGTAGACGGAAGGCCGCGCTCGCTAGGGCCACGGTGAAGAATGGCAAGGGACGCGTGCTCATCAACCGCCGCGTACTTGAAGTTTACGAGCCGGAGCTTGCACGGTTAAAAATTTTGGAGCCATTGACCTTAGTGCCTGAACTCGCGCGTCGCGTTGACATCGAGGTTGATGTTGAAGGAGGTGGTTTTATGGGTCAGGCGGATGCTGTCCGCACTGCCATCGCCCGGGGGCTCATCGAGTGGTCGGGTGACCCCAAGGTGCGGGAGCTTTTTAAACAGCACGATTGGACTTTGATAAAGAGTGATGTGCGCTTCAAGGAGCCCAAGAAGCCGGGAGGGCCCGGAGCCAGGGCTCGTTACCAAAAAAGCTACAGGTGATTGCATGCGGGTGGTTCGTTGCATAACTTGCGGCAAGCTGCTGGGCGATAAGTACGAGGAATTCGAGCAGCGTGTCAAAAAGGGAGAGGAGCCCAAGCGCGTGCTCGATGATCTCGGGATCAAGCGCTACTGCTGTAGGAGCACGATGCTCACAAGCGTAGATCTGACCGAAGAAATAGCTAAGTTCAAGCGCTAAGCGCACATTTTTATTTGAAAAGCTATTGTGAATTGGTCCGTGAGCATGAAGACCGAATGGTATTTAGATTTCGTTGACCCGAGCTATAAGCCCTCGCGTGAAGACTTGATCGTTCTGTTTAGAGTTGAGCCTAGGAGCGGCATTAGCATGCGGGAGGCCGTGGGGCGTGTGGCCTCGGAGAGCTCAATCGGTACCTGGACCACTCTTACGACGATGACGCCAGAAAAGCGCAGGCTCATGGCGAAAGCTTACGAAATTAAGGGGCGATGGGCGAAGGTGGCCTATCCGCTTGACCTTTTCGAGGCGGGAAACATTCCACAAGTGCTCAGCTCGATCGCGGGCAACATCTTCGGGATGAAAGCCGTGCGCAATCTCAGGCTCGAGGATGTGCGGTGGCCATCCCAACTGATGAAATCGTTCAAGGGCCCTCAGTTTGGCATCGATGGGGTCAGGAAAATTTTCAAAGTAAGGGACAGACCGCTTACTGGCACGGTGCCGAAGCCGAAGGTTGGAATGAGCAGCGAGGAACATGCTCAAGCAGGATACGAGGCCTGGGTAGGTGGCATAGACCTGCTGAAGGACGACGAGAACCTCTCGGGGCAGCGGTTCAACCAGTTCGAGCGGAGGGTAACGCGATCGCTCGAGCTGCGCGACCGAGCCGAGCGCAAGACTGGGGAACGAAAGAGCTACTTGATTAACGTGACTGCCGAGACGCGGGAAATGCTCCGCCGTGCGAAGTTCGTGAAGGAGCAAGGTGGTGAGTACGTGATGGTCGACATCCTGACAGTGGGGTGGGCGGGGGTTCAATCGCTGCGCGAGGAGTGCGAAGATTTGGAACTTGCGATTCACGCTCACCGCGCGTTTCACGCCGCTTTCACGCGTAAGCGGGAGCACGGGATGTCTATGCTGGCCGTCGCGAAGGTTGCTCGCTTGGTGGGGGTCGACCAGCTCCACATCGGCACCGCGATAGGGAAGCTTGAGGCACCGCGGGAGGAAGTGCTGGTGCTACAAGAAGCAATCACAAGTCGTAATGTTAAAAGCGGGCGGCAAATTCTGGCCCAAGAGTGGGGCACGATCAAGTCCGTTTTTCCTGTCATTTCGGGCGGATTGCACCCTGGGTTGATACCCGAAATCATCAGCATGTTTGGAGAGGACATCATCATCCAAGTTGGCGGAGGTGTCTGGGGGCACCCGCTGGGAGGGCGCGCTGGGGCTGCCGCGGTCAGACAGGCGATCGATGCCGCCCTAAAGGGAATTTCGCTTGAGGAGTATGGTAAAACAAAAAAGGAGCTCAGAGGCGCCCTCGATAAGTGGAGTTACACTAAACCCAAATAAGACCTCATCGAATAATCTCTGTGGGGCCGTGGGGTAGCTTGGTCTAGCCTCCCAGCTTGGGGACAGCACTTGCGCTGCCAGCTTGCTGGTGACTCGGATTCAAATTCCGGCGGCCCCACCACTTAGTATCAACATAGGTATTAACCATGGTATATACCTATAAATATGGGAAACGATAATTGTTAAATGGTGATTCAAATGGTTGGACGGGTTGTAGGAGTGAAGGAAGCGCACAAAAAGTTACCCCGGTTGCTTCGCGATGCCGAGGCAGGGAAGCAGATTGTGGTGAGCAGAAAAGGAAAGCCTGTCGCAGTTGTTATTGGGGCAAAAGAATACAACAGTATAATGGCGACCCTCGAGGAGATGGCAGATCCCCGCGCTCTGCGAGCTCTCCGGGAAGCTCAAGCAGACTCTGTAGCAGGAAGGATTTACACTTATGAAGAAGTGTTTGGGCACCCACCGCCGCGCTTGAGAAGAGAAACGAGATGAGATCCAGTATTTATTAACCAACTACGGGCGTCAAAAATGGTGAAAATAACTTTTACCCGCAGGGCGTTGCGAAACATAAGAAAACTTTCGAGAGACGTACAACGACGGATAGAGCTGGCGATAGATGAATTGTTTGATGACATCAGAGCAGGTGACAAGCTTCATGGTGAATGGGAGGGGTATTGGAAATTACGAGCTGGAGATTATCGAATCATTTACAAAATAAAAAGCGAGGCGTTGATTGAGATTCAGTACGTTAGACATAGGCGTAGGGCATACCGGGGAAAATGAAATTGAGATGTTTAAATCTCGGCGGCTCCACCTTTCTCCACTTCTAAAGCGCGCGGACGACGAGAATTGATGGCGAAATCACCAATGCGATGATTCGAATGCGTAAAATCACGGGCACTGTCAACGTGCCAAATCTTCTTAGGCCAGCATCCCCGAGAGCCAGAGCACCCTGAAGACCCTGATCGTCGTCACGGCCGCTGCAAGCAAAGCGGTTTTCACTTGCATCATTGTGGTCTAGATTGCTTGCTGGAGCTCTGGTACCTTTCCCATCATTTTCATTCCTTCAGCTGTGTGTCCAATCAGTAGAACTTGTAACAGCAAAAAAGATTAACTTCCTAGCACGTTAAAATCTAGCTGGTGGTTGGTTGAAAATAGCTCTAATAGGCTGTGGCGCCATAGGCTCGGTACTAGCTAAAGCTATCGACGAGGGACGAGCCGGTGACGCGGAACTGGCTTGGCTCTACGACTTAAAGCCCGAGAAATCCGAGGCGCTGGCGAAAAAGCTGCGTTTAAAACCGCGAATAGCGGGGAGCGCAGCAGAGATATACGCGGACAAAACCGTGGGCTTGGTCATCGAAGCAGCCTCCCAGCTGGCGGTTGAGCAGTACTCGCTTGATGTCATTCGCTCAGATAAAGATTTTATGGTGATGAGCGTAGGCGCATTTGCGGACGAGAAGCTGTTGAAAGCTGTACGCAGCGCAGCTGAGCAAAGCGGTCGTAGGATCTACATTCCATCAGGTGCTGTGTTGGGCATTGATGGGATAAAGGCGGCCGAGCTAGGCGAAATCGAGGAAGCAACGTTAACGACACGGAAGCCGCCTGCAACACTAGCTTACAGCGCATACCTAAAGGAGCGCGGCATTAAGCTGAGGGGGCTTAAAAAGTCCCGCATCGTGTTCGCAGGTTCCGCTAGGGAAGCGGTCAAAGCATTTCCCCAGAGCGTTAATGTAGCGGCAACCCTGAGCTTGGCTGGCATAGGGCTCGACAAAACAAAAGTTCGTATCATCGCCGACCCAAAGCTCGACCGCAACGTGCACGAGATCCGCGTTCGGGGCAAAGCAGGCGAGCTCGTCACTGGGGCGCGGAATGTGCCGTTCCCCGATTCCCCAAGGACGAGCTACCTCGCGGCGCTCTCGGCTATTCAGACTCTGCGGAACCTGAGCGAGAGCATTCGTGTTGGAACATAGCTTTATAAATTGTGAATATTGCCTACTTTTGAGGGCTTGATTATGAAACCCGAGCAGCTAAAAGAGGCCATCCTGAAGCTGAAGGGTGAGCACAACGCGATTATCCTCGCCCACAACTACCAGCGGGAGGAGATTCAACTCCTCGCCGATTACATAGGGGACTCGCTCGATCTGGCTAGGTACTCCGCAAAAGCCGATGCTGACCTCATCGTATTCTGCGGAGTCGATTTCATGGCGGAAACCGCAGTGATCCTGAACCCAGACAAAACCGTGTTGATCCCAGACCCAGAGGCCCGATGTCCAATGGCAGCCCAACTTCCGGCGCAGCTCGTGCGTGAAGCAAAGCGGAAGCATCCCAATGCCGCAGTGGTGCTCTACGTCAACACGCTAGCTGAGGCTAGGGCTGAGGCCGACGTCACCTGCACCTCGGCGAACGCTCCACTCATAGTCAACGCTCTCGACGAAGGGGAGATCCTCTTCGGCCCTGATCGAAATCTCGCTTGGTTCGTGCAGCAGCGCAGCGACAAAGAGATCATCCCACTTCCCGACCGAGGGTACTGTTACGTGCATCGGATGTTCTCTCCCGCCGATATCATGCTACTGAAGGGACGCTACCCGGATGCTGAAGTACTGGTGCACCCCGAGTGCGACCCCGAGGTCCAGAAGCTCGCCTCACACATCTGCAGCACGAGCCAGATGCTGCTTCGAGCCAAGGCATCGCCAGCCAAGCGATTTATCATCGCCACTGAGGTTGGATTGGTCGAGCGGCTTCGACGTGAGTTCCCCAGCAAGGAGTTCATCCCCGCGCTCGAGACGGCGGTATGCGAACAAATGAAAAAGCACACACTCGAAAAACTTTACCTCGCCCTGCGTGATAAGAAGCATGTAGTACACGTGCCACCAAATGTGGCTACCAAGGCGCGCGCGGCCACCGAACGCATGCTCGAGATATCAGGGAGGGCCACCCGTGACTAGCGCATTTGTAAGGAAAAAAATCCGCGAAATGTTGGCGGAGGACCTAGGTTCTGGCGATATAACATCTAAAGCTCTCCTCTCGCCTAAGGCCAAGGCTAAAGCTAAAATTATCGCCAAGCAGCATGGAGTGCTAGCTGGGGTAAGCGAGGCGATGGTTGCCTTTGATGAGGTTGGAGTACAAGCGAAAGCTCTCAAGTCGGATGGGCAACAAATCAAGGCTGGAGATGTGATCCTGCGCCTAAAGGGTCCAGCTCGAGGAATCCTCGCGGCGGAGCGAGTGGCGCTTAATTTGCTGATGCGCATGAGTGGCATCGCAACAGCGACGCGGGGGCTCATCGACCGGGCTAGGAATAAAAACCCCAATGTTGTGATAGCGGCCACACGGAAAACTGCCCCGCTTCTAACCTACTTCGACAAGCGCGCGGTTCAGGTTGCTGGGGGGGAGCCCCACCGATACAAACTCAGCGACCACATCCTGATCAAGGACAATCACCTCAGGTTGGTCGGTTCGGTGAGTAAGGCAGTCCTCCAAGCGCGTGGAGTCAGCCGAGTGAAGAAGGTGGAAGTTGAAGTAAGCAAGCCGGATGACGCATATGAAGCCGCTCGTGCGGGTGCGGATGTGGTAATGCTCGACAACATGAAGCCGACAGACATCATACGCGCGATAAAGGCGCTTGAGCGAGGAGGGCTGCGGGACAAGGTCATTCTTGAAGCCTCGGGGGGGATCGACCCCTCAAACGTGGAGAGTTACGTGGCGACCGGTGTGGATGTGATATCCTCGAGTTACATTACCATGCGGGCCCCAGCACTGGACATGGGGCTAAAGCTGAAAAGCAAGAGTTTTGAGCCCGCCGCTGGCAAGAGGAAGCAGAAATCGAGGTGATCAGATGGCTGAGTTGACACCAAACGCCCAAAAAGTGTACGATGCGCTGAAGCGAATCGGCGCCACGAGCCCTGCCTCTTTAAATACTGCCGACGATGTCATGCGCACGGCTCGTCTACCGAAAGGGATGGCAAACAACGCGCTGATGGAACTCGTCGCGAAGGGGTACGCGAAGCGCGTGGCTCGTGAAAAGGCTGCGGGCTATTATCTAACAAAATGACTATCAGCGGTCAACCCGCTTCCGCGATTTTTCGGTTTTCAGGCAGGTCAGCTGGGGTTAGGTTTAATCTCGTTAAGGAACAATTTATTTTGATGAAACGAGTTGGCGTTGCTGAGCTACCTCTACACGGCGGTCGATGTCCACCTTGGTTGTTTAGTCGGATGAAGCGTTTGGGCGGGGCAATAGCCGAGATAATCGTGCACGAATACGGGAGACAGGAATTTCTCAGAAGAATGAGCGATCCTTTCTTTTTTCAAGCTCTGGGATGCACGCTTGGGTTTGACTGGCATTCATCGGGATTGACTACTACCGTATGTGGTGCGCTGAAGGAGGCGATAAAACCGGAGGGGCTCGGCATCGCAGTCTGCGGGGGAAAAGGTAAGGTTTCGAAGCGAACGCCGAACGAAATTCAAAAACTCGCGGATGTTTTCTCTCTCTCCTCCCAAAAAGTTGAATCTCTCAGGTACGCGAGCAAGATGGCCGCGAAGATTGACAACGCTTGTGTACAGGACGGGTACCAGCTATATCACCACGTTTTCGTGCTCAGCGAAGATGGGGATTGGGCCGTGGTGCAGCAGGGAATGCATGAACAGCTGGCTAGGCGCTACCACTGGCTTTCCGAAGGCGTCCACAGCTTCGTTGAGGAGCCGCACTCGGGCATTGCAGGCGATCGTCGAGAGGAAGTGGTCCTCGACATGACCGCGCGCAAGAGCGAGGAGACGCGCAAAGCAAGCGTTGATCTTGTGAAAGATAACCCAAAGCGTCTGTTGCCATATGTGCGTGAGGCAGAGCAGCGCTCGCTTGACGAATATTTTGAGCGGAGCCCTCAGGTAATGAAGCTGGTCATGCCAACTTCACACGCGATAACAAAACTAACAAAGCAGACAGCTGTGGCATTGCAGAAAGCGTATGAGATTCAGCCCCAAAATTACGAGGAACTTGTAGCTATTCGTGGAATAGGGCCGAAAGCTGTTCGGGCTCTTGCGTTGGTTTCGGATTTAATTTATGGGAAGCCACCATCATGGAAGGACCCGGTCAAGTTCGCTTTCTGTGTGGGAGGAAAGGACGGTGTCCCGTATCCGGTCGACAGAAAAACTTATCAGAAAACAATCGAAATTCTCGAAAGCGCGACCCAAGCGGCAAAGGTTGGGCAGAAGGAGAAATTGAGCGCCGTCCGGAGGTTGCACGAGTTTCTCGGGTGAAACTCAAAGCTACTTCAATTTCCCAATTCCTTTTTTGATTTGAGTAATCCAGTAGCTGCTAAAGCTGTTTGAAATCCGCATGCGACTTTTGCCTGCTTATAAACAACCTCCACCCAAAGCCTCGGCGGGACAGAGGCAAGGGGATCATCAAGTGAGGGTGGATTTTGGCACAAGAGAGAACCAAAAGCGATTCTTCCGATCCGTAAAGGGAACAGGCACTTGGAAGGGAATTTATAAGAAAGTTTCAAAAACTATGTGTGATCCCCCGACATTCAAAGTGTTTGAAGCTTGGGTCTACGGAAGGTACCTACCACCTTATGAAGTTGTAAAAGCAATCCACAGGTTAATTGGTGGAAGTAAAGATTTGGCCGAACTTAACATTAAGCTCGTTTCAGACAACTGGGGAAGTGTCAAGGGTGGAAAAAGTAAAATCAAGGCCTATGGTACAAATCTAACCAAGGTGGATAGGGTAAAAGGCGGAAGAAATGCTCCCAAAGATCCTAAACGATTGAGGAGCATATCTCATTTGGGCTTCTTGGAAAGGGCCAAGCGTAAGTTTCTGGGACCAAACAGAGAATTATTGTTTAATAAATTGGAGAAGGAAGTTGCAGAGACATTACATGCAAACGGGATTAACTACGAATATGAGCCTATAATACAGCTCGAAGGGAGGTTTGTTATACCTGATTTTCTTTTGGAAGGGAAAGTTGCTATAGAGTGCACAGAGTGGACGAACGTAAAGGAGAAGTCATCTCAATTAAAAAACAAAATCAAAAAGCTCTTAGCATCAAAAGTAATAAAACGTGCAATAGTTGTCACAAATCAGGGTTTGTTTCAAGGTTACCAGAAAAATTTAAACAAGCTCACTACAGTTATCACTATCGAGCAACTCATCCAAGCATTGAAGGTTAGAGGATGAAGGATAAAATATTTATTTCATCCATTTTATTTAAATTTGGTCTCGCGGCCCGCGGTAAGGCGCCCAAAAGCGCCCCGTAAACTCAGCCTGGTAGAGTGGTCGGCTGTTCGCCGTGAGGCGGGCCAAAGACCCAAAAGATAGCTACCGACATGTCGCCGGTTCAAACGTGGCAGAGCCACTGAAAATCCGGCCCGCGGGACCACCTCATTAGGGTGTGAAAGTTGAACAGAAGGAAATAAAAACGTCGGCTACTCAAAATGAGTAAACACAAGGAGAAGCTGGGAGAACTTTGGTCTGAAGCACAAGCCGCCTGGTCTGGATACAAACTCAAGAAAACGGGTACTGGACACGATTACAAAGCCGGACCCATCTTTGGATCGGGAAAAGAATTTTATGTCGAGGTCAAAACTGGGAGACACGCGAGATTATCGAAACACCAAAGAAAAGCGAAGAAAAAGCTGGGAAATAGATACGTTGTTCACAAACCGAAACCCTATTTCGGCTTTAAGGGGATTAAGAGAAGCTAGCTGCATCACGAGACCACTCATTTTTTAAATCTAAAAATCAAGAATTAGTCGGGCTGGCGGTCACAGCGGCGGGGAAACTCCGGCACTCATTTCGAACGCCGAAGATAAGCCTGCCAGCGATCCGGGCTGTACTCTTGTGCGAGAGCCAAGGGGAACTCCGGGACGCTGCCAGCCCACTTGAGTAAACTTATTATTGGCGCGAATCAGTTTTATTTGGGCCCTGGTGGTGTAGACCGGTCTAATCCGAAGTAGTAAAGACTTCGGAGGCTAAACATGCAGGCCTGTCGAGCCTGCGCCTCGGGTTCAAATCCCGGCCAAGGAGTTAAACGCTCCGCCGATGGGCGCCATTTGAATCCAAGGCACTCCTACCTAACGGGCTGGATCCGTTTTAAGAAATCTTGGGGAGAAAAGACGTTTACATGATATAAGGGAGCCCTATTTTTTCGCTTATCTTGTTACCAAGCGGGCTTAAAAACGCAGAGGTAGTGAAAAGGCTAAAATTTTAGGGCAAATAAGTTTACAGAACCAGAAACTTCGTCTTTTAAATAGTGAGAAAATAAATGAAAAAAAAGGTGAAAATCATGGCAAATCGATTTTTCATAGGGTTGATTTTGTTACTCACCATTATATCCACCATTGGAATATTTTTAATAATGGAAGGGCACATAATCGGGTGGCTCTTACTCTTATTGCCAGTTTTCTTCATGGCTTCTGTCGTATTGAGGTTTCAACGTTGGCGCCGAGGCGCTCGATAGCTACAACATCCACGATTTGTTTTTTAGGCCCAATAAGTTAACAGAACCCGATTTTGGAAAGCCTTAAATGCGTTCCCGATGATTTTAAATAGCGAAAAGTATAAAAGAAGAGTTTAAGCCGCTTTCTAGGGGCCCGTAGCGCAGTCTGGCTAGCGCACCGGCCTTTTAAGCCGGGTGTCGAGGGTTCGAATCCCTCCGGGCCCGTCGCGAGGCGGCGTGCGGGGAGAGTATGTCAACTGAGTTCGATGTTAGGCAGAATGTGCTCGTGCCAAAACATGAGATATTATCGAAGGAGAAGAGGCAAGAGGTCCTTGAGCGCTACAAGATTTCCCCTTACCAGCTCCCGTTCATCAAAAGTTCCGATCCCGCCGCTAAAGCCATAGGGGCCAAGCCCGGCGACATCCTCAAAATCACCCGTAACAGTTTCACAGCGGGGAGAGCCGTCGTGTATAGGTACGTGATCGAGAAGTAGGTAATGCGCATGGAGACTTGGCCGTTGGTCGAGGCTTTCTTCAGGGAAAAGGGGCTCGTGAGGCAGCACCTTGACTCCTACAACGCCTTCATCGAGCGTGGGATCCAGCGTGTCATCGACGAAATAGGTGGCGTAGATCTCGATATCGCAGGCATCGACGTCAAGTTTGGTCAGGTGAGGCTGGGCAAGCCCTCGGTGAAGGAAGCCGATGGGTCCCGTCCAGAAATATTTTCGAGCGAGGCGAGATTGCGAAACCTCAGCTACACCGCACCGATTTATCTTGAGATGCGCCTCATCAAGCGGGGAAAGGAACAACCCTCAGACGAAGTGTATATCGGTGAGATGCCGTTGATGCTCAAGTCGAAGCTCTGCAAGCTGAGTGAAATGAGCGAGGATGAGCTGATAGCTGTCGGCGAGGACCCTCTAGATCCCGGAGGTTATTTCATCGTCAATGGTTCGGAGCGCGTGATCGTCACCCAAGAGGACCTTGCATCGAACTCGATTTTGGTAGAGCGCGATGAGCGCATGGGCACCGCGGTGGCAAAGGTCTTTTCGACCCAGCGTGGTTTTCGGGCACTTGTAGTGGTCGAGCGGAAGCGCGATGGTCTGTTGCGCGTTTCGTTTCCAGCCGTTCCAGGACAAGTGCCGCTCGTGGTCCTGATGCGCGCCTTGGGACTCGAGAGCGATCGCGAGATCGTTGGAGCTGTTTCCGATGATCAAGAGCTCGTCCGTGAACTCTTCGAGAACCTACAGGAAGCGGTCGAGGTAAAAACGCGCGAGGATGCACTCGACTTAATAGGGAAGCGGGTGGCGATCGGGCAGACTAAGGAATACCGGCTGCAGCGGGCCCAAGAGGTGTTGGACAGATACCTTTTACCACACATAGGTTCCCGCCCGAACGACCGCATCGGCAAGGTGTACTATCTAGGTAGGATGGCTGAGCAGGCGATAGAACTTGCGCTCGGTCGGAGGGATGTAAACGACAAGGACCACTATGCGAACAAGCGGCTGAAGCTGGCGGGTGATTTGCTCGAAAACGTGTTCAGGCTGGCTTTCCTCAACCTCATCCGGGACATCAAATATCAGCTCGAGCGGGCAAATGCGAGGGGCAGGGAGCTCAACGTCAGGACCGCGGCGCGTGCGGATGTGCTAACCGAACGAATCCGGCACGCTTTGGCCACCGGCAACTGGCCGGGTGGACGAACCGGGGTGAGCCAGCTCTTGGACCGGACAAACTACATTGCCGCCATTTCACACCTGCGCCGCATCGTCTCTCCCCTGAGCAGGAGCCAGCCTCACTTTGAGGCACGTGACCTCCACCCGACGCACTGGGGAAAAATTTGTCCGTGCGAGACCCCAGAAGGCCCGAACTGTGGGCTTGTGAAAAATCTCGCGCTGATGGCCGAGATCTCGACCGGGACCGAAGAGGGGAAGGTCGAGCGACTCTTGTACAAGCTTGGCGTCACAAAGATCCAGAAGGGTAGCGAGCACAAGGGCAAGAGTGTCGTTTATATCAACGGGCGGTTAATCGGCATAGCCGAAAATGGGCAAATGCTTGCGGAGGAACTCAGGCGTCATCGTCGTAAGGGGAGCATCGATGAGCAAATCAACATCGCATACAGGGAAGACACAAACGAGGTGCAGATAAACACGGACGCTGGCCGGGTGCGCAGACCAATGATCGTCGTCGAGGGTGGGAAATCGCTTCTGACCGATGAGCATATCGAGAAGGCCAAGCGTGGTGAACTCACTTGGCGTGACCTAATTCGAGAAGGCATAATTGAGTACTTAGACGCCGAGGAGGAGGAAAACTCTTTCGTCGCGATCTCGCAACAGGAGCTGACGCTTGAACACACCCACTTGGAGCTTCACCAGCTAGCGATCTTGGGGATAAGCGCTGCCCTCATTCCCTATGCCGAACACAATCAATCACCACGAAATACTTACGGCGCGAACATGGCCAAACAGGCGCTCGGGGTTGGGGTAACCAATATTCACAACCGCGTGGATACGCGGAGTCACTTTTTACACTACCCACAAGTCCCACTTATCTGGACCAAGGTGATGGACGCGGTTGGCTTCGACCGCAGGGCTGCTGGGCAGAACGTTGTGGTGGCAATCGCGACCTACGGCGGCTACAACATGGAAGATGCTCTCATCGTCAATAAAGATTCCATTGATCGTGGCTTTGGGCGAACGACGTTTTACAGGGCTTACGAGGCCGAGGAAGGCAGGTATCTTGGGGGGCAAGAGGACAAGTTCGAGATCCCAAGCGAGGAGATCCGAGGATATGCTGACGCGAGCCTCTACCGGAACCTTGGGGACGATGGGATAACTGAAATTGAATCCGAAGTTCGGGGCGAGGATGTCTTGATTGGGCGAACAAGCCCACCGAGATTCTTAGAGGAGATAGACGAGTTCGGCATCGCTGTCGAGCATGGACGTCGGGAAAGTTCGGTGAGGGTCAGACCCAGCGAGGAAGGGGTCGTTGACATGATTCTCGTGAGCACGACGTCTGAGGGAAACAAACTCGTGAGGGCTCGGGTCAGGGATTTGCGCATACCGGAGATTGGAGACAAGCTTGCGTCTAGGCACGGTCAGAAGGGGGTCATTGGAATCATTCTCGATAGTGCAGACATGCCATTCACCGAAAGTGGGGTAGTACCTGATGTTCTCATCAATCCGCACGCCATCCCCTCACGCATGTCAGTAGGACAGTTGCTGGAGATGATTGCCGGCAAAGTTGGGGCGATTGCTGGGCAACGAATTGATGGCACACCATTCAGGGGAATGCCGGAAAAGCAACTGCGCGAAATGCTTCACGCTTACGGGTTCAAGCACACGGGTAAGGAGGTCATGTATAATGGAGTCACAGGTGAGATAATCCCCACGGACATCTTCATCGGCGTCTGTTATTACCAAAAGCTTCACCATATGGTAGCGGACAAAATCCATGCTCGCTCTCGAGGGCCGGTACAGGTTCTGACCCATCAGCCGACCGAGGGTAGGGCGCGCGAAGGGGGGTTGCGCTTCGGCGAAATGGAACGTGACTGCTTGATTGGCCATGGTGCAGCGATGCTGCTGAAGGAGCGCCTCCTGGACGCCTCGGATAGATACACCAGCCTGATATGCGGCAAGTGCGGCAGCTTTGCGGTTTACGACAGGCGGCGAGATCGTGCGTACTGCCCGGGTTGCGATGAGGACTCGGAGATTTATGGTGTGGAGATGTCCTATGCGTTCAAGTTACTCATCGACGAGCTTAAGTCGATGTGTATGTCACCGCGCTTGCGGCTGAAGGATAGGGCCTAGGTGATGATTATGATGCACATCCCCAAAT
>CAYSRF010000015.1:0-15652 GCA_964433595.1 Hadarchaeota archaeon (SeqCode)
GCCCGATGTCGCAATCCTTGCCGATGTAGGTTGGCCCCAAGATGTAGGAGCCCGAACGGATTCGCGAGCCCTCGCCGATGTAAACGTTGCCCTCGATATAAGCGCCCACCTCAACCTTGCCGTGAATCTCGCCGCGCTGCCCCCGCAAGAAGTAATCGTTCGCCACCAGCAAATCCCAGGGCCTGCCGATGTCAGCCCATAAATTAAGTGGCGAGGTGTAGATCGCCTTGCCGCTGTTGATCAAAATTTGCATCGATGCTGTTAGCTCGTACTCCCCGCGCCGGGATTTCTTCGTTCGCCTAATCGCCTTAAAAATCGCGGGATCAAAGATGTATATGCCCGCGTTCGCCAATCTGCTCTTGACCCGCTTCGGCTTTTCAACTATCTCGCTGACTTTTTCTCTCTTCAAAAAAACTATCCCGAACTGCTCGGGTTCATCGACTTTGATGGTTGCCATGATCCCGCCAAAATTTTTGCTTGATGCCAGCTTTTCGTAGCGTTTTAGAAGTACGTTGAGCGACTCTTGGTCAACGAGGGTGTCTCCGTTCATCGCGATAAAGCTCTCTCCGCCCACGAAATCCTCCGCAAGCGAAACGGCGTTCGCGGTGCCGAGCAACTTCTTTTGATGTAAGTACTTGAGCTTCACCCCAAGCTCTGAGCCATCGCCATAGCGCTCGACGATTTGCTCTCGCCCGTAACCTACAATCATCGCAATTTCGTCGATGCCGGCATTCCTCAGGAGCAGGAGCACGTGGTCGAGGGCTGGTTTCCCAGCTACCGGGAGCAGGAATTTCGGCTTCGTGAAGGTGAGCGGGCGCATCCGAGTGCCGAGACCCGCTGCTAGGACGACCGCTTTCACCTCTACCCCAAATTTAGTTGGGCGCTGGGTTAATAAAAACGTAAGAATTCATAGACCAATACTTCAGCCAGTAGTTCACACATGTGCATAATCGACCTCAAATCTTGGAAAAACTGAAATTCGAGTGCACACGTTGCGTAGTTCAGACATACCGATTCATTGATTTGATTAAAACTGAGGACTTCACACGTGTGCATAGGTGGTCATAATGAATTGGATTTTGTTCACGTGGGAGCTGCGCAGGAAAATCAGGCGAAGGAGATGGTGCTACATTCAGCTGAAGCGCACGCTCTTAAGACTATCGCGAAAGGATTGGCGCAAAGTCGGCGGCTCCGTTTACCTCATCGATGAAAAGTGATCACACGAACTAAGGAAACTTCTTATCAATTTTGATGGACCCGAGCTGAGATGGCAAGAGTTCAAAATTCAGAGCTAGCCGCGTATGGTGCCCTTCAAGAGCTTTGCTGCTTTGCCTGCGATCTCTTTCGCCCGCGCCGGGGTCCTGCCCTCCGCGGTCACCCGGATGTAGGGCTCGGTCCCCGAGGGTCTGACGAGCACCCAGCCATCCTTGAGCTCGAGTCTGATACCGTCGATTGTTAACGCCTCGGCGTCTGGAAACCCCTTCTTCAATCTCGGCTCGAGTTTCTTCATCGTTCGGGCCTTCCGCTCGTTTGGGCACGCCACCTTTTCTCTAACCGTTGGATACTCCGGAAGCGCGTCGAGCAATTCGGAAAGTTTCTTGCCAGTTGAATCGAGTAACTCCAAAATTTTAACCGTCGCGAGAGGTCCGTCTGGCACAAGGTGAACGCGGGGGAAAATCCATGCGCTGCTGGGCTCCCCACCGAAGACTGCTTTGTGTTTTTTAATCGCTGCTGCTACGCTGACATCACCGACCCGCGTGCGCACCACCTTGCCGCCTCGCTCAGTAACGCAATCATCAACGACGCTCGAGGCATCAACGGTCGTCACCACGACTTCTCCCTTCCGCCTGAGCTGGTGGGCCGAAATCAACGCTAGGAGCTTGTCGGGCTGTGCAACCCTGCCCAGCTCATCGACAGCGGCAGCTCGATCCGCATCGCCATCGTGTGCGATGCCGAGATCAACACCAATTGATTTCACCACGCTACAGAGTTCCCCCAGATTCTCGGGTGAGGGCTCGAGCCCGCGACCAGGGAAGAAGCCGTCGAGCTGCGAGTTCAACGTCACCACTTTGCAACCCAGCTTTCGAAGCAAGTAGGGCGTCACCAAGGAGCCTGCCCCATTGCCGCAGTCGACCACGACTTTGTAGCTCTGCTTCAGCTTGACAGCACCCGCAATCTCGTCTATGTAGCTCGGCAGGACATCAATTGCCCCGATCTTGCCTATTCGGTCCCAAGTAGCAGGCTTCATCCGCTTGCCGAAGTAAATTCGCTCGATCGCTCCTTCCTGCTCGGGCGTGTACGCCATCCCATCACCACCCCAGAACTTGATCCCGTTGTACTCGGGCGGGTTGTGCGAGGCTGTGATCATAACGCCGGCTTTGGCCCCAAAGTGCCGCACCGCGAAGCTCACGGCAGGAGTCGGGACCACGCCTAGTTTCTCAACGTCGCACCCCCCCGAGAGCAGGCCCGAGGTCAAGCAGCTCTCGAGCATGTCGCTGGAGATGCGGGGATCCTTGCCGAGGACGATGCTGCCCTCGTTGCCGAGGTGGGTCGCAAGGGCCAACCCGAGGTCGAGCGCGAGCTCCGGAGTAAGTAGATCTCCCACTACGCCTCGAACACCAGATGTACCGAAGAGTTTGCCCATGAAAATCGCCAACTACGCTGGCCCGGCCAGCACCTTCGTCTTCCAGATCTCGACCCGCTTCACCGGGCAGTACTTCTTTGCTTCCTTGTAGATATCGGCAGAGAGCTTCCCTAGCACAACCTCCTGCACGAACTGGTCGAACGTCCGCTCCCCGGCGCGGGCCTCAACGACCTTCCGCATGTCCTTGCGGATCGCTTCGAGCTGCGAGCTCTGAACACGGCGGAGTGTTGTGACGATCGAGCTAACCCTAAGCCTGTGGCCGTCCTGGGTCGTCACGGTTGAGATATCGCTGATGCGTGTCGCCCGCCGTCGGATCTGGCTCCGGATGTAATCGCGAGCCATGTCGTGACCTATGAAGTTGGTGCGCGCGCGACCCTCCTCGACGCCCTTCACCTGAAAGTATAGCTTGATGTGAGACTTCGAGAAGTCCTCGATGAGGTCACCCAGTGTGGTTTCGAAGATCCGCCCGGTAAGCTGGCTCGAGTCGGAGGCGATGGTTTCACTTATCTTAGCGTTGCCGAACATGGTAGGGGCGATGATGTCATACCACTCCTTCTCCCGCCAGGACTTCTTCGCGGCCCGCTTCTTCTCTTCTGCCATTTACTCAACCACCTTGGGGGCTTGCGGCAATGGCTCGACCCGCTTTCGCACGAGCTCCGGCCACTGCGAGGGCTTGAACCCATACTGGGCGAGAAAGCCCGCCACCCATCGTGTGGTGCCGAAGCCGCAACAGCCCGTCCAGATCTCTCGCTCTTTAGCTTCCTTTATCTTAAAAGTTTCCACGAACTTCGCGCGGTGCACGTTATAGGAACCCAGCTCCAGCCAATCCCCCTTGTAGGGCAGCGCAACCTCGAGATCATAAGTCGCTATTTTGCTCGAGTCGCTCGTGTTGGCCTCGATGCCGCCCTCGCGCATGTAGAAGGGAGTCGCGACCGAGAGCTGCCACTCAAGCCCCAGCTCATCCACGAGCTCCACACTTTTATCCAGGACTTCATCTCGAATTTTAACAGCGTCACCCGGCTCACTGAGGAAGGCAAACTCAATCCGCCTGAACTCTTGGGTGCGCACGAAGCCCTCTACGCCTCCTCCCTCCCATCGATAGGTCCACCCGCTGCGGTCGAAGAGCTTGGCCGGCAAGTTCTCGAGCTTGACGCGGTGCCGTCCGAAGATTTGATAGAAGGGCTCGCACTGCGCTGGGGCAAGCACGTAGGCTGGTGACTTCAGAGCTTTTTCAAGTTCCTTTACGGCCACCCGCTTTGTTAACTTCAGCTTTTGCTTGAAACCCGTGAAAGTTTCGGGTTCCCGTGGCGGGGGGCAAACATAGTACATCCCCTCAGGCACTCCATCGAGGTAGCCCGGCATTCGCTGCATGACCTCCAGCGGGATAAGCTTCGGAAACATCGCCTCCTCGAAACCTAGGGGCATGGCGATCCGTTCGATGATGAGATCCTCGAGGGCCCGGAGCAGCTTAGTGTAGGGCGCAGCATAAATCCACTGTCCGCGCCCCGGGAACTCGGATATCCAGCCCAGCCGCTTCGCCACCTTGAAGGGATCCTCCTTGAAGAGGTGCTCGACGGGCTTTCCCTTTTTGACGACTTTGGGTGCAACTGCTAGGGCCGGCGCGCGAGCGAGGATGTCCTCGGCCATCGAGACGAGCCTGTCCACAACACGCCCGCGCAGGTCCGCCTCACTCAACTCACGCAGGATCAGGATCACGGTCTGCTTTTTAACTTCTACCTTGCACGGCAAGCCACTGAGTTCACGCTTCGCCTCCTCCGAAAGCTCAGTGAACGGCAGGACGATGCGGTACTCTTGCGCCCTCATCGTACGGAGACCTAGCTTGTGCTTTTTCCCCAGCTCCTCGCCCAAGAGCTTAACGAGCCTGAGCAAAGCATCATGCGCGCGAACATAACGGCCCGATTCGATCTCGAGCCCCAGCTCCTTGCCGACAACGTGCCACTTAACAACCCTCGCGGCCTCAGCCTCCTTGCCCTTCGGAGCGCCCTTCAAAAGGAGCGGCTTAGCCCCAGCTATCGCCGCCTTTACGTCGGCTTCCGCTTGCTCAATTTTGCGGCTAAAGGTACACTTCGCTTTAAGCTCGAATCGCAACCAATCGCCTAATTCCCATAAAATTCATGCCTATGAAAAGCTTCCGCCTTAAATCACGCTTTCAGCGGTCGATGTACACGCTAGCAAGTCGTCGAGCGTAGCCAGAAGAGTCTCAATTCTGCCATCAAGCTCTATCGTGCTGACCACTTGCGTGCCTCGTGCTTCTGTCACCATCCGAATACCTTTTGGAGCTTGACGACTATCCGGCCTTAACGCCACAGCTATCGCCTTCGAAATACTCTCGCTTCCATAGGCACAGCTCACTTTCGCGCGCATTCGCATAGACACACCTGGTAGCTCATTCACTACCTCTAGGGAGCGTTTGGTCGACCTTGGCGATAAATTCGTCCATTCTTTCCCGTGGTATTCGAGCCGCGGCTGAGACATCGTGGCCCCCCCCATAGCCCCCTACCGCCTTCGCGGCTTTAGCCAGAGCCCGTCCGACATCTACACCTTGCATCGCCAGCCCATGGGTACTCCGGGCCGAGACCTTGAGCTCCTCCACGCCAGCGTCCGCGAGCCCTAGAATCGGACGGTCTGTGACAACGAGCTTGGACTCCATCGCGAGCGCGAGCGCCTCACCCACCATGGTCGAATCCACCACACTACCGAAGTATATGTGCCCCAATCGCGGCGTGAGCTTGAAAGAGTCGAGGTGGGAGACGAGCCACTCCATCACCTTCAGCATTTGTTCCTGGTGGCTGTTCAGTAGGGCGAGCGCCTCAGCCTGCGCCGATCGATCACCCACAGCCACAGCGAAGCCGAACTCGGGTTTGCGGAGGTTGGCGCAGGCGTCAAGCATCGCCGCGTATTCCCTGAGGTCGCATGGACCGACCAAGTCCTCCGCGACCAGAGTGTAGGTTGTCCCCCAGAGTGTGCGGCAGAACTCCTCATTAGTCGTAAGGGAGCCGACTCGGGCGAAGATTGCATCCCGCAGCTTTCGCTCCGCCTCAAAGCCGAGCTCGACCAAGGTGCTAGAGGGCGAGAACCCCAGCATGTCAACGAGGGAACGGCAAGCAGATGGGTTCCCGGAGAGAGAGGGGATGTAGGGTCTTGTCGTCAACCTCAAACACTCTACCACCTGACTCAAGGTGCGCCCAACCAGCCTAAGCCCCTCGCCCACGCGCAGGAAGCCTAGGTCGACCGCCCGCTTCACCAATGTGTCATTGATGCCCGTGAAACCCGAGAAAAGCTCTTGGCGGTCACCGATTGCCCCCACAATCGCGAGCCCAACAAGAGGCCTGAAGCTTCTGTCTAGCTGCTCGATGACGGAGTAGACGGCACCACTAGCGCTCACGTCTTTCGCGCCGTTAAGTCCGCATGCATGAGGGTTTAAATAAGCTAAGTTGGGGTGCTCCGGGAATTCTCCGGGGTGGTGGTCGATTACGACGACATCGCGCTTTTGGCCGAGGATGAACTTGTGGATTGCTTCGATCTGGCTGCTTCCTTGGTCGATGAAAACGAAGAAATCGTGACCCCCCTTCCCGAGCTCGGCTATTTCGTCCGGCTTTAACGGATGTGTGAACTTAACGTTGAAGGGGACGTTGTATGTGTAAAGACATCTCGCCATAATCGCTGCTGCGGCTATCCCGTCAGCATCTGTGTGGGAAATAATTTTGACGTGGATATCACCACCCAGTCTCGGCTTGAGGAATGAAACTACCCCCTCAATAGCCCGCTGGAACTTCCTGATTTCAGCACGACTGGGTGGGAATTTAATCACCCTTTAATGACTCTCTTTTATTTACCCACCCTAAACTATTAACACTTGCCAAAAAGTTCTTAGATAACGTTAACTTTTGTCGGGAGTGTCAATAAAAAGTGAGGTATTTATATTATCTTTCCTTCCAGCATGAAAAGGGACTAGGAGACGGTCAATGATTATCCTACTCATTTACGCTATCGGCATTCTCCTCTGCCTCTTTATGGCGTGGAACCTAGGGGCAAACGACGCTGCCAATCCTACCGACTGTGCGGTGGGCTCAGGCGCCATCTCGATGAAAAAAGCTGTTGTCCTCTTTGCGATATTTGCCGCACTCGGTGGAATCCTCCTCGGTCCATTCGTGATGAAAACAATCGATCGAGGCATCATTCCCAAGGAGGAGCTGCCCGAAGGAGTGATGATTCTGGGAAGTTTCGCCGCGATACTTGCAGCGGGTCTCTTCGTCGCCCTTTGCACGTGGAAAGGCATGCCAACGTCTACTACCCACGCCATTATTGGGGGAGTTCTGGGTTTTGGGCTCATCGCATGCCCTCACTTGGTGAACTGGGGTAAGATTTCCATAATCTTTGGCAGCTTGTTAATCTCACCCATCCTCGCCGTTCTTGTAGCGTTTGGCCTCTTTCATGCCTTCCGTGCATACTTTAGAAAACCTAGGAAGAGACAAACGGATCTAATCCTAAGCTATCTACTTCTCTTCGCTTTGGGTTTTGCCATCACGCTTATCATTTGTCAGAAAGTTCTTAACTTTCCCCTGTTTGAATCTCTCGGTGTAACTCTCCTTAGCGCGACAATACTCGGAACCCTTGGTACATTCTGGTTTTACAGAAAATATCGAACCTCCCAAAGCGGTGAGCGAGCAAATATGGCTGAAACTGCAAAATTCATGTCCAATCTTCTCATCGTCGCCCTATGCTTTTCTGCTTTCGCGTTTGGGGCGAACGACATGGCCAATGCCACCGGAGCTTTTGTAACCCCCACCATGGCAATAGCGGGGGCACCGACAATGGAAGTGATGATAATACTCGCCTTACTCGGAAGCATTGGCATGGCAGTAGGCGGTCTTACTTGGGGTTACCGTGTAATCAGAACTTCAAGCTTCAGGGTTACGCGTCTTGATCCACTGACCGGACTTGCAGGCGAGTACTCCAACGCGTTCGTAATTCTTCTTTTCACGGTCGTTCCATACTATCTCATAGGATTCGGAATACCGGTTTCAACTACTCATTCGAGCATAGGGTCAATCATAGGCGTGGGTTTAGCTTCAATGGGTTTTGGGGGCGTGAACAAGCGCACGGTTGGAAAAATCCTTTTGACCTGGGGTCTAACGATCCCCGTCGTGGTTATGTTGAGCGCGATATTCTTCGGGCTATTCAGCATTTTCATCTAGATCACCCCAAGGAGACCCTCCTGCTTTAGCTGGGGGGAATTAAGGTTTATAAGGTTTGTAAATTACTTTCGGTGCATGTATTAGCTCATGTAATGATTTCCACGGCCCGAAATATCGCTGTTTTTAGCCCGTAGCGTTTCGTCGACTCGGCTAGCCTTTGAGCGATTTCAAAAGTTCTTGCTCCATAGACGCTGCGCTGAATAAATCTCACCTCGCCTCCGAACTCCCTTTTCATCTCGCGGTAAAATCTGCCGGGCGCTGACCTCGTCCCAGGCTTGTCCCACATGACTAGGTACATCTCGATATCGCGACGCATATACGTCCCGCCGAGGCTTTGGGTGGGGGTTGTTTATTAAGGAGAAAACACGCGACGCATATACGTCACTCACCTCCCGGAGCATCAGAACTGTAAATTGCCTCGACGTATATACGTCAGTAAAACGCTGTTGCTGTCATGCAAGTCGTATATGCGTCCGCACCGATGGAACCCGATTGAAGCGACGCATATACGTCAAAATGATAAACACCGAAATTTAGAACTCATCCAGACGCATATACGTCATCGACCTGTTGGTGGCACTTGAATGGACGTGCATACGTCATATCCGTTTCAGCACAAGACGACGTATATACGTCCATTGGAGGTTCGGGTTAATGTTGGATGTAAAATCCGCGACGTATATACGTCCCAAAGCACACTCATCAAATACCAAATAGCTAAATAAATACAATCGCTTTAATATTTTTGGAGGTATAGGGTTGAAGTCAAGAAGCTCGCTCATCTGGCTGGGGAAACAAAAGGAAAAGGAAGTCCTCAAGCTTTGCGAGGAGCACATGAACAAGATCGTTGCAGCCATCATTGGGCTGAAAAAAACAGTTTACGCATTTTGTGAATCGGACGCGCCGAAAATGAATAGCGCTTTCGCGGAAGTCGCTGATAGGGAAAAGGAAGCAGACGAAATCAAGAGAAAGGTCATCGAGGAGCTCTCCAAGGGGATCTTTCACCCGATAAACCGAGAGGAGATCATAAGGCTCATCCTAACCGCTGACGATGTCGCGACGAATGCGGAAGCGGCGACGAGGAGATTGAAACTCATCCCGCTAGGAAAGCTCAATAAGGATCTGAAGGCGGGGCTGAAGACCATGTCGGACAACCTCGTCAACATAGTAGAATCGACGAGCAACGCGCTGAGGATGCTGATCAAGAACCCACGCGATGCGATCAAGCCAGCAAACGAGACAGAGATGATAGAGGAGAACATCGACGACTTCCGGATGAATCAACTTGTGCCGAAGCTCGTCGCTTGGGTCAATCGATCGAAGACGGTTGGATTTTGCCTGATGTTAAAAGAGGCGATCGATAGGATGGAAAACGTTGCGGATAGTTGTGAGGATGTCGCGGACGTGATAAGGAGCATCGTGATAAGTTACGCTTGAGGCGGCCGGGCAGATAAAATGAAAGTTGAACTGCTATTCATTACTCCAAATGCAGAAAAACTGATAGAAACGGCTGGGCGCACATCTTATTTGTCATTTGGGAAGCAGGGGAAGGATACAGAAAAGGCGTTCATAAGAATGCTCATTGAAAGAGGGCATCTTTCAGTTTTGGAACATGCTTATGCCACATTTAGAATTTCCGGGGTTTCAAGAGCATTTACGCATCAACTGGTGAGGCACAGATTATGTTCGTTTATCCAACAATCGCAAAGGTATGTCGATGAAAGCAACTTTAATTTTATTGAACCCCAATCGATAAAAAACAACCCTGAGGCCCATTCTATTTTCACTGAATTCATGGATAACGCCAGAAAGACATATGTGGAATTGCAAAAGTTGGGAATTAAAAATGAAGATGCGAGATTTGTACTGCCTAACGCTGCGGAAAGTCAAATCGTGGTTACTGCAAATCTCAGAGAGTGGCGCCATATAGTGGAGCTAAGAGGCGAGCCTGATGCCCAGTGGGAGATAAGAAGAACAGCGATAGAAATCTTGAAGATACTAAAAAAACATGCACCCACGGTGTTTGGAGATTTTGAGATTGACGAGAAAAATAGCGTTATAAAAAGGATTGGCTTTTGAGGTATCCAAATTTTGCTAATCATTTGGATAAAATTCTAGGTAGAGTTATTTTCTTTTGTGCCTGATAGACACCGCCCTTGTCCTTGTAGGAAACCGAACACTCCTCGTCGCTCTCCAAGAAGATCACCTGGGCTATCCCCTCGTTCGCGTAAACCTTCGCAGGTCTTGCCCCCATGTTAGCAATCTTTATCGTCACGAATCCCTGCCATTCCGCCTCTAGAGGTGTGATGTTGACCACAACCCCGCATCGAGCATAAGTCGATTTACCAAAACATAGGGCTAGGATTTTCCTAGGGATCCTGAAATACTCGACGGACCTTCCGAGTACAAAAGAATTTGGGGGAATCTCACACGTTTTTCCCTTGAAATCCCTGAACAGGCCCGGGTCGAAATTCTTTGGATCGAGTCCGCTTTCTCCTTTAGGTTCATAGATTTTGAACTCGTCCGCGAGCCGCATGTCGTAACCATAACTTGAAAGGCCATAGGAAATCACGCCCTCTCGAACTTGGTGGTCGACGAAAGGTTCAATCATTCGATGCTTGAGAGCCATTTCGCGTATCCATCGGTCTGATTTTAACATTCTGTAATCCCACTATAGTAGAAAGATTGTTGCTAATTTTTAAATTTTAGTTCTTGATTGGTAGTTAAGTAGTGGTTTTCAAAACAAGCTTGGCTATTCTTTGACCGTACTCTCTACACAAATTTTTGCTTCTGTTGTCCGGCTTCTTGATGGCCACAGGTCCATAATGATCACCATTTGACGTTCCCTGAACCATCATGCCATGAATCAATAATGCCTTTAAGATGTCCATTATCGTTGTCTCGTTGCCACCGGCTATGTTGCCTGAAGAAGAAAAAGCTCCGCCAACCTTCCCTTCCAGTTTCCCGTGAAATTTAACGCTGTCGTCTATGAGCTTCTTGACCTCTGCGGCCATAGACCCGAAGTAGGTTGGGGATCCGATAACTATGCCGTCGAAATCAAGCAGCTCCTCAACTTTAGTGTCTTGCACAGCCTTCACTTCAACCTCAACATCCTTTTCCCTTCGCACGCCTTCGGCTATCAACTCGGCCATCTCCTTGGTGTTGCCGGTCCTCGAATAGTAAACGATCAAAACTTTCGGCATCCAACACCCCCTAATAACCCTTTCTCATTTTTTCCCGTCTTGCTCTTTTATTTGTAGGATTAAAAAGTTGTTATCCTGCCGCTAGCCCACCATGCAATCCAGAGCACCGCGAGCAGAATGGCCATCGTTAGAAGATGAATTTTAATATAACTATGCAAGTGAGGGTATGCTAGGTGATTTTTTAACGGGACCAGCGGGAGAAAGCAAACGCAATATGAGAAACATAGCCATGCTTATCGAAACTTGGACTGGCGCGAGCAGGACGGAAAATTATTCAGAGCCCTATAGGAGATTTCAATGAACGTGCTTGCACTAACGCTGATGCTGTTCACAACCATCAGTTGGGGCTTAGCTCAGGTGATCGGTAAGCTGGCCCTTGGCAAAATCGATGTTTTAACTTTTAACGCTGTCAGGGCATCCACCGCATTACCTATGGCAATCTTGTTTGTTTTTTTTACAGGAGATCTGGTGAACCCTGGATTAGAATTTTTATTTTTTGCTGTCCTCTCCGGGATAATCGGGCGCTTCATGGCGGTTCAACTGTTTTTCTACTTGATAAAGAAGAACCTTGCACACAGAGTCATGTCCATATCTAATACTTATCCGCTGTGGAGCGTCTTCCTCGCGATACTATTTTTGGGCGAGGAGCCAAGCATTGTCGTGCTAATGGCAGCCATCCTCGTTGTCGTCGGAGCTTATTTTTTGACTTCGAGGAGAGGCAAATCGGGCAATTGGAGCCTTTTGACGGTAGCGATGGCATTTTCAGTCGCCATCATGTGGGGTTCATTGCTCGTCCTCAACAAATACTGTCTCGGTGGAATGACTGCGAGCACTTTGCTTTTGATAGTAACCATCACCGGGGCGGTATCCTGTAATGCGGCAATGGTTGCCCACATCAAAAGCAGATTGAAATTCGATAAGAGGTCCGTAGGATTAGCCATGCTTTCAGGAGTTCTCGGTCTGTTCGTCGGAGAAATTTTGTCCTATTTTGCCTTGAGAATAGAAAAGGCGAGCGTGCTGGCGCCCGTACTCGGCACTTTGATACCCTTCGGTTTCCTGCTTAGTGTTCTCCTTTTGAAAGAAAGGCCGAGTAAAAAAGCAATTTTTGGCATGTTGATCGTATTCTTTAGTGTGGTTTTAGTGGCTCTTTAAAATCCCGCCTGTTTTTCAATCGCAATTTTCGCGCTGGCTGTTATCGTGATAATGTATCCCGAAAGCTAATGGCATTCTTTTTCATCTCATGAGCAGACCACCGCTGGCCCACCACGTGAAAATTCGATGCTTCCAGAGCAGACTTAATGTGCCGACGCCAGCAAGCGCTATGACCACCATTGGAAGTAGGGGGTGGTAAGTGTAAGTCCAGACCCAACTTCCAAATATAACCGTTACGACTATGATGGCGATCAGAGCAAAAATTTTCCTCATTTCAGACCTCAAAACTGAATGGGTATCAAAAAACTAGGGTTAAAATTTTACTTTTTGATGTTTCCCTCACTTTAGCATCAATAATACAAAGCTTTTATAACATTCTCCTTCTTTTTATAACGTCGAGTTTAAATCCGGCTTTTCTTACTGTCTTGTATACATCGATCCCGCAGGCTTCCATGGATGGTCTAGCCTTCAATGGTCATGAGGTTATGGAGAAATACTCGGAAAAGATTATTATTTTTATAAACCCTTTTTCTGCTTGAGTTTTTCTTCAATTTTCTGGCGTAAGTCGAATATATCTAAGTCAGAAGTCTTAAACTGTTTCTCAAATGCCGATGGTTCCTCTTCAGAAGACGTTATCTTAACTTCAGGCTCTTTTCCTTCTTTTCCGAAGACTTGGATTTTGTAACCGCGCTTCATCATTCTTTCTAAGTCATCTACATTCATTTCGTCCAGTTTTGTGTCAATCTGTTTTGCTATTCGTTCATCCAACCACCTTTCGCGCTCTAAACTAAGCCTTTTTTCAAAATCTTCCCAAGTTTCATCAGGTTTTTTCTCTACTTTCTTTAACCTATCAGACAAAACTTCTCCAACTTTTTTCTTCTTTAACCGATTAAGTAGCCCCAACTTCGCTCCCCAACATTAGTAAGGGTTGGTTTTAATAAAGCGTGATATCATCTGATTTGGAAGATTGCTTTCTCAGTTTTTTTGGATCGGAAAATGGGCACTTTAATTGGGTCAAAAGGGTCATGAGCGATTAGGCTCACCACATTAGGTAAATCAACAAAATGAGTAGAATAAGAATAATAATGTTCTGTATAAAACTTATAATCTTTGCTCGCTTTTTTTCGGTTTTTTCC
This sequence comes from Hadarchaeota archaeon (SeqCode), assembly GCA_964433595.1. Classification (GTDB taxonomy): domain Archaea; phylum Hadarchaeota; class Hadarchaeia; order Hadarchaeales; family Hadarchaeaceae; genus DG-33. The sequence continues at coordinate 13,355 of CAYSRF010000015.1, forward strand.
TTTTCTTTCTTGAGTTGCAACACCCTTCTTATTACTCTATTAACAGTTTTCCTATCATATGGAATCCATTCTAATCCTTCAATTGCGCCCGCGATAGGTTGGTTACTCTGGACTATTGGAATAATTTCCTTTCCAAAACTTTTTGCGGCACCTATTTCTTGATTTACATATTGGGATTTAGACCCGTTAGATGTCCATAACACGATAACACAGTCTGAATTATTTATTTCTCCCTCAATCCTCTCCCAAAGAAATGTACCAGGCACGGGGTATATCTCAGCTATGTATGGGCGAATCCCTCTTTTTACTCTTAAATTATTAAAAATCTTTTTTGCTATTCTGGCGTCCTCTTCGCTGCAGCTAAGGAAAACTTTGTATACCATTAAATCTTCCTCCCGAAAGGCTTTTTAACATTTTTTGGATAGACTCCTCCTACCACTTCATTCATTATTTTTCACCCAAACTAATGGTACTCGATCCGCTGGCGAAATTCTTCCTGCTTGCCAACGTTCCAGTTCCGCACGGGCCTGAAGTAACCGACAACGCGAGAGTAAACCTCTGTGACCTTGCCGCAAGACGGACATTTCGGGTACTCCCCCGGGATGAAACCGTGGTCGTCGCAGATCGTGTAGGTGGGCGTCACGGTGAAGTAGGGCAACCGGGTGTTGTGGGAGACCTTGCGGACGAGGTTCATGCAGCTCTCCCCGTCCTCGAGGCTCTCACCGAGGAAAATGTGGTGGACCGTCCCTCCCGTGTAGAGCGTCTGCAGCTCCTCTTGGTGCTTCAGGGCCGTAATGAGGTCGAGGCCACTGTTGACCGGCAAAGTGGTTGAATTCGTATAATAGGGCGCACGCTCACCGGCCGTTATTATGTTCGGATACTTTCGCTTGTCGATCTTCGCGAGCCTGTAGCTCACGCCCTCGGCCGGAGTCGCCTCTAGGTTGTAGATGTTGCCGGTCTCCTCTTGGAAGCGTTGGATGCGTCCGAGCATGAACTTGAGAGTTTTGACGGCGAACTTTTTCCCCTCGTCGGCGGCTATGCTGCAACCGAGCAAGTTCAGGCAGGCCTCGTTCATCCCCACCAAGCCGATGGTCGAAAAGTGATTGTTCAAAGTGCCGAGGTATCGCTTGGTGAAAGGCAGCAGGCCGTTATCCATGTTTTTCTTCACCCTGTCGCGCTTTGCTTCCAGTGAAATCCGCGCCAGTTCCATTATGTACCCAAGCTTCTCGAAAAACTCGTCCTCACTCTTGGAAAGATAACCCAAGCGGGGCATGTTTATCGTGACGACTCCCACTGAGCCGGTGGAGTCCCCAGAACCGAAGAGCCCACCTGTCACATTCCTTCGCAACTCTGCCAAGTCGAGCATCAAATGACAACACATACTGCGAACATCACTTGGCCTCAAGTTGCTGTTGATGAAGTTCTGGAAGTAGGGCAGCCCGTATTTCGCGGTCATCTCGAAAAGGGCAGATGAGATGCCATTCTCCCACTCGAAGTCCTTGGTCAAACTGTAGGTCGGGATTGGAAAAGTGAAAGGTCGCCCATTCATGTCACCTTCCATCATGACTTCCATGAGTGCGCGATTTATCATCTCCATTTCTTCCGTGTATTCCGCGTAAGTTTTATCGCCCAACTTGCCGCCAATTGTCACATGCTGGCTCGCGAGGTCCTCCGGAACGGTCAGGTCGAGCGTGATATTCGTGAACGGAGTCTGCCCGCCCCAGCGCGATGCGATATTGAGGTTGAACACGAAAGTCTGCATCGCCTGCTTTACCTTTCTATAGTCGAGCCCGTCCTTGCGAACGAACGGTGCGAGCAGGGTATCGACGGAATTGAAGGCCTGTGCTCCGGCCCACTCATTTTGCAGGCTGCCTATGAAGTTCGCCATCTGGAGCAGAGCAGTGTCGAGGTGGGCTGGGGGCCTAGACGCAACCTTGCTCGGGACGCCGTTGAATCCCTCCGCCAAAAGTTGGCTAAGAGACCAGCCTGCGCAGTAGCCTGTTATTCCCATACCCAAGTCGTGGATGTGGAAATCTCCGTGAGCGTGCGCATCCGCAACCTCCATGGGGTAGACCCTGTCGAGCGTGTAGTTCGCAATCACCGAGCCAGCGATGTGAAGCAGCAAGCCTGAAAGTGAGTAACCCACATTGCTGTTTTCCTTGACCCTCCAGTCCTGCATGCCCAAATAATCATCAACAATGTGTTCAACTTCGAAAAACGTGGATTTGAGCTTCCTCATTTCCTCGTGCTGCTTTCGGTAGAGGATGTATGCTTTTGCCGTCTTTGCATGGCCTTTCT
>CAYSRF010000016.1:0-14858 GCA_964433595.1 Hadarchaeota archaeon (SeqCode)
GTTAAAAGCAGGTTGTTCTGCCCAACAATCCGCGCGGCATGTGAGTACTCAATGCGGAGCCACTCACTCAGCTTAGGCTCAAGGTGCTCGATGATGAATAACATTGACTATCCCCAAACAATTTATTGATGGCAAGAGAGCTAAAATGCTTCAAAAAACTCTACAACCTTCCCAAAACAGCTTCTGCAGACGGCTGACATGTAGCAGTACTCGATGTTCGAATTTATCCACGCGCGGGTCAACTCTGCATCTTCTTCGTCAGCAACTCGACAACAGGCATGGTTTCACCGGACAGAAAACTTATGCATGCGCCGCCGCCGGTGCTGATGTGTTTTATCCGGTCTGTAACTCCTGCAGTGCGAGCAGCAGCCACGATGTGTCCTCCGCCGAGTATCGTGAAAGCTTGGGAGCTGGCCATCGCTTCAAGTACCCTGAATGTCCCACGCTCAAAACCACGCTTTTCGAAAATGCCAAGTGGCCCATTGGCAACGACGGTTTTCGCCTCAGAGATCATCCTTGAATATTCCTCAACGGTCCTGCTCCCTATATCACCGATCGGTAGTTCGGTCGGAAATTGCTCGACCTCCAATTCTTTGGGTTTCCCCTCTGCGTCGACAACCAAGTCCAAAGGAGTTTTTATCTTGTTTCCGTGCTGGGAAAGCAAACGCTTGGCCCGCTCGATTTCTTCACCAAAACCTTTATCGATCAACAACTGCAGGTTTGGCTTACCAAGATCCTTGCCACTTGCTGCAAGAAGGGCATGCCCAACCAAGCCACCAGTTAACACAAAGTCCGCAATATCCTTAGCGAATACATTTTCGATTATGGTGAGGGAATCGTCGACCTTCGCTCCCCCAAGCACGTAGACGGAGGGTCTCTCGGGAGTCAGCGCGCGGCCCAGCCCTTTGAGCTCACGTTCCATAAGCCGCCCAGCAAAGGTCGGTAGCACGACGCCGAATCCAACCAACGAGGGCTGAGATCGGTGGGCTGCGCCGAAAGCATCGTTCACGTAAATATCTGCCAGTTCAGCGAGCCTTCGAACGAGATGAGTTTTTGCCATCTTTTCCGGGGGTCCTTTCAGAGTTTCCTCAGCACAAAATCTCATGTTTTCGAGCAACAACACCTCTCCCGGCCGCATCTTCTGAATTGCGTCCTTGGCCGTCGGTCCGAAAATGTCTTGGATGTATTTTACCTCTAGCCCCGCCGCCGCGCTCAATTTTTTCGAATGTTTCTCCAAGGTGGTGAAATCCTCCCCGCCAGGTCTCCCCTGGTGGGCCAACACAACGACTTTCGCCTCCTTCTCCGCAAGTTCTTTGATAGTGGAGGCACACTCCTTAATACGCGTGTCGTCCAAGATCTCGCCAGTTTTTGGATCGATGGGAGAGTTTATGTCCACACGCACGAACACTGTCTTTCCTTGGACCTTGGCGTTGTCTAAGGTGGGAAATTCCAACCCCTTCACCTCAAAGTCATTTTCATGACCCATCTTAAATCTTACTGAAGTTTTTATTCGTACACTCAAATGAAATCCATGTCATTAAAGCCAACGTAACCATCACAACAAATTATTTCTAGGATTGCCCGTCACTATAGGTGTTCCGCGATTATGTTGGCCATATCGACGAGTCGGCAGGAGTAGCCCCACTCGTTATCATACCAAGCGATCACTTTAACCAAGTTTTCTGCAACAACGTTGGTCAAGGCACAATCCACAATGCTTGAATGTGAATTACCAGTAAAATCGATTGAAACAAGTGGTTCATCCACGCACTCGAGGATACCTTTTAGCTCTCCTTCTGCGGCCGCTTTGAGAGCCGAGTTGACTTCCTCAGCCGTAGTGTTTTTCGCGAGGAGTGCTACCAAATCAACCACGGAAACGTCCGGCGTAGGCACCCGCAATGCGATGCCATCCATCTTACCTTTCACCGCTGGCAGGACCACCCCCGTTGCCTTAGCAGCTCCTGTCGTGGCCGGTATAATTGACAGCGCTGCAGCTCTGGACCGTCTGAGATCCTTGTGAACGAGGTCAAGCAACCGCTGGTCGTTCGTGTACGAGTGGGCGGTGGACATGAGCGCCTTTTCGACGCCAAATTTTTCATCCAACACCTTCATTACTGGAGCCAAACAATTTGTGGTGCAGGAAGCCAGAGATATTATGTTGTGCTTCTGGGGGTCGTAATCCTTGTGGTTAACTCCCGGGACTATTGTTATGTCGGGATTTTTCGCCGGTGCCGATATCAAAACTTTCTTTGCACCCGCCTGCAAATGCTTGGAGGCCCCCTCCCTGTCTCGGAACACTCCGGTAGATTCTATCACCAAGTCCACTCCCAGCTCCTTCCACGGGAGTTTCGCAGGATCCCTTTCCGAGTAATACTTCAACTTCTCTTGTCCAACAACTATTGCTCCATCTTCGACTTTTACATCCCTATCCAGCTTTCTAAAAACTGAGTCGTATTTTAATAGATGCGCGAGTGTTTTGGAATCGGCCAAATCGTTCACGGCAACACATTCAAATTTTCTTGGTATACTCAAAGATGCCCGATAGAATATCCGGCCTATCCTCCCAAAGCCGTTAATCGCTACACGCATTCAAATCCTCCTAATCCCTTCACCAAAAACGTTATTTAAATCTTTTCGTTGCCCGAGCTTTGCACAATAAATCCGTGTTCTATACAAAAATTGTTTCAGTGGTAAATTCCGTTGAATAGTAGTAACTTTTAACACTTGAATAAGCTCAAGAGAAAATTCGATGACTTAAATAAAAGAGAAAACAGAGCATGAGTGATTCCATGAGGTTAGTATATTGGCTTGGAGTAGCAGCTATTGTCATAGGAGTTCTGGTTATCTGGGCTAGCTTTCTCACTTCCGTCTCAGGTCCTACCGGCGGCACGATGCTTTCGGTTCAAGCGATGACTTGGGGTTTAAGGCTCTCTGGGATCGGCCTCGTCCTCGTGGGAGTTGCCTTGGCCTTGGTCGGCTCAGCGAAGTTGGTACACTGGCCCGGGATAGCTACTGTTATCATGGGGATCCTAGTCATCGGAACTAGCATTTTCGCTACTACAACTGGCCCTTCCGGGGTCGCGGCCCTTGTGACCGAGTCTGTAACTTGGGGCTTAAGATTCTCCGGGATTGGCTTCATCCTTATAGGAGTGGCTTTGGCCTCAGTCGGCTTAAAAGGGTGAAGAAAAAAGTCGGAGGAAAAAATTACATTAATAAATTAGCCGCATCAAAGAAACTTTTAAAAGTTAAAAAGGAATGTTTTCTCATCTGAGCAGTGTGGTAAAAGGTATGCACAGCCCCAACGGGTCCCGCCAAGGGGCATGAGTGACGTGTTTGTCTCATTTTTTAGACACTTCACAGTTTTGATAAGGCTTAAAAGCTGGCACATTCCGTTCTGATTGGGGATAACTTGGACAGAAAGACCACCATCGAGATTTTGATTTTGCTGGCCAAGGAGGGGGCGCACCTCGATGACCTGAAACTTTCGTTGAGCTGGCTTGCGAGTAAACTAAATATTTCAAGACAAACTGCAGCGCGGCGGCTGCTTGAGCTTGAGAACCAAGGCTTGATCAAACGAGCGCTAGGGGCCCACGGTCAGAGCGTACGTATAACACCAGCGGGCTTGGCAGCCTTGCGCCTAATGCATCGGGATCTCGAAACGATTTTTGGATTGAAACCGCGTTCGTTCAAGTTAGCTGGCCGAGTAATCTCAGGTGTGGGTGAGGGTAGTTATTACATGAGCCAGCGGGGCTACCGCGAGCAGTTCAAACGCGATCTCGGTTTTGATCCCTATCCGGGGACGCTCGACATCAAACTTGACGAAGCATCGCTTGAGCTCAAGACGGTGCTCATGCAGCTTCCCGGCAGACAGGTCGAGGGCTTTAAAACGGACAAACGAACCTTTGGCCAAGTGAAATTCTTTCCCGCTAAATTGAGAAATAAAAAAGCTGCCTTGGTTTTGCCACTTCGGAGCCATTATGCTGATGTCGTTGAACTCATAGCACCGAAGAAACTGCGTGAGAGTTTAAAACTTAAGGACGATGATGTTGTTCAAGTGGAGGTGATAGCCTGAAAATTGACCGTACACTTGAAGCACTTCGTGAGGGCAACTTTATGCTCGTCCACGACGCAGCTAGCCGCGAGAACGAAGTTGACATGGTCATCGCTGCGGAATTAGTGGAGCCGAAACACGTTGCGACGATGCGACGGGACGCGGGCGGGCTCATATGCGTCGCGCTCCACCCAAAAATCGCGGATAACTTCGGCCTCCCCTATTTAACTGAGATCTATGAAAAAGCATCACCCCACTTTAATGTCCTCCTCTCAACCCGCCCTGATGACCTCCCCTACGATGAGCGCTCGGCCTTCTCGCTGGCGGTGAACCATCGTCGCACCTTCACAGGCATAACCGATATCGATCGAGCGCTGACTATTCGAGAGCTGGGCAAACTCGGGGGCAAAGCACTAAACGGTCCAATGCAGGAGGAATTCGGGCACAACTTCCGTAGCCCGGGACACGTGCCGCTCCTACGTGCCGCCAACGGCTTGCTGGCTGAACGCAGGGGGCATACAGAATTCGTGGTCGCGCTAGCCGAGCTAGCGGGCATTACGCCAGCGGTGGCAGTATGCGAGATGTTAGATGCTGAAACGGGCAAAGCCCTCAGCCTAAAAGCTGCAAACGAGTACGCGAACGAAAAGGGATTGCCCTGCCTGACAGGGGAGAATATCGTGCAGGCCTATGGGAGTAGATGAGATGAGACGCGTTGGCATCGTTGACACAACCTTCGCACGCTACGACATGGCACGCGCGGCGATGGACGAACTCAAGCAGCTTTGCAGCGTGAAGTTCGTACGCCGTACTGTGCCAGGTGTCAAAGACCTACCAGTCGAGGTGAAGCGATTGCTCGAGGAGGGCTGCGACATCATCATGGCGTTCGGCATGCCTGGGGCTGCACCGATTGATAAACAGTGCGCTCACGAAGCCTCGCTTGGTCTGATTTGGGCTCAACTGCTCACGAACAAGCACGTGATCGAGGTCTTCGTGTTTGAGGACGAAGCTTCTAGCGAGAAGGAGCTCGCCGCGCTGGCCGATCGAAGGGCGCGGGAGCACGCTCGAAATGTTTACCGCTTGCTCTTCAAGCCAGAGGAACTTACGAAACTGGCCGGCATGGGACAGCGAGAAGGGGGCCCAGACGCCGGGCCGCTAAGGAGGTGAGAAATTGGTGAAGTTAGGGCTAGTGACCTCTGAATGGAATTTTGATGTTACCCGACCGATGCAGGAGTTCGCCAAGCAACATGCAGAGTTCTTGGGAGCCCAAGTGGTGGCAGATGTGCTTGTACCTGGCGTGTACGACCTACCCTTAGCAGCTAAGAAGCTTGCCGAGCGGGGGGACATCGACGCCGTGGTGACGCTCGGAGCGGTGATCGAGGGCGAAACTGGACACGATGAAGTTGTCATGCAACACGCCGCGAGAAAATTAATAGACCTTGGAGTTCAATACGGCAAACCGGTGACGCTTGGAATCTCAGGGCCGGGCATGAGCCGCGTGCAGGCGCTAGAGCGGGTAAATGATTATGCTCGGCGCGCGGTTGAGGCAGCGGTTAAAATGATCAAGCGTTTGGAAAAGGTGTGATTTTGGACCTAGGCAAGATGGGCATCTTAGCCCTTGGATCGCACGAGGAGCGGCATGGTGCGGCCTTGCCCCCCGACACCGACGCCAAGCTAGCTTCGCATGTCGCGCTTGAAGCGGCGAAACGCACGGGTGCGAAGTTCTTAGGAACGCTCTATTCTTCCTACGAGTTGCCTCATATCGATACAGGGAACCATCAGACGCTCGAGCAGGTGTTGGAAGAGCTTAGAGTGAAGTTGCAGACGGCGAAGCAAACGCTGGGCATCGAAGGCGTTGTGCTGGTCAATGCGCACGGGGGGAACAAACCTCTGCGTGATCGTATTCAAGAACTCGAACAAGAGACCAGCCTGCGGGTTATTTTTAATAATGCAATTATTGAGCTTGAAGGTCCCCACGCTGCGACAAGCGAATTGAGCATGGGGGCTGTAATAGGCATAACTGATGTTTCAAAGATCACCGAGCACGCCGATTTCGAGCGTTACCCTGAAGTCGGATTCGTCGGGCTGAAGGAGGCACGGAAGCATTACCTATGGGCGGAGCGGCAGGCTAAGGAGGTTAGAAAAGCGGGCCTCCGGGTTGACAAATTTTTGGGTGAGAAGCTCCTAGAGTGTGCGATCATCGACGTCATAAACGATGTGCGGGAGATATCCTAACGGGGGAAGTCGTGCATGCGATTAGAAGAAGCTTTAGAGTTACACAAAAAAATTAGAGGAAAAATTGAAATAGCGGTTAAAGTTCCGGTTGAAACTGAAAAAGATTTAGCTCTGATATATACACCTGGTGTTGCGGAAGTGAGTGAAGAAATAGCGAAATCCAGAGAAAAAGTTTTTGACTACACGGCAAAATGGAATACAATCGCTATAGTTACTGACGGCAGCAGGGTTTTGGGTCTAGGGAACATAGGACCTGAAGCAGCATTGCCTGTGATGGAAGGTAAAGCAGCTCTATTCAAAAAATACGGGGATGTAGATGCGATCCCTATTTGTTTATCAACGCAAGATACTGAAAAAATAATTGAAACAATAAAGTACATATCTCCTGGCTTTGGCGGCATAAATCTTGAGGATATAGATTCTCCTAAAGTTTTCGAAATCAGGGAAAGACTGAAAAGTGAATTAGACATACCAATTTTCCACGACGACTGGGATGGCACAGGCATTGTGGTTCTTGCAGCTTTGATCAACGCATTGGAGATAGTTGGCAAAAAGCTGAATGAAATATCAATTGCTATTGCTGGTGCAGGCTCCGCTGGTTTTGGTATAACAGAAATTCTGCTAAAAGCCGGAGCAAAGAACATAATTGTCACAGATTCTAAAGGAATAATTTATCGTGGCAGAAAAGAAGGAATGAACAAGTACAAAGAAGAATTAGCCAAGATCACAAACCCTGAAAACAAGTCTGGTACATTGGAAGAGGCAATGAAAAATTCTGACCTGTTCATCGGTGTTTCTGCAATTTCGAATTTAATCAACAAAGAAATGATACGAAAAATGTCGAGTGATGCTATAGTGTTTGCTTTATCGAACCCCGACCCGGAAATACTTCCCAACGAGGCATTGGACGCAGGCGCGAGAATAGTTGCAACCGGGAGGTCTGATTTTCCGAACCAAGTTAACAATCTATTAGTTTTTCCAGGAATTTTTAGAGGAATTTTAGATGTTAGAGAAAAAGAGATAAACAATAACGCAAAAATAGCTGTTGCAAACGCGATTGCTGGATTAGTTGACCGAGATAAATTAAGTGAAGATTACATTTTACCGAAGGCAACAAACAAAAATGTCGCGCGGGAAGTTGCGAAAGTTGTGAGAGAGGTAGCGAAAAAATAAGCTGGCAAGTTGTTTACGAGACATCCGCAACTTAAATTTCAATGCTAAACTAGTCCGATTCAAACGATCCAAAATGATTTAATTCTCAAACTGTGATTATTATCCAAGCGCACGGGAGAAGGGTTGGGGTAAAAATGAAAAATCTAATTAAAAGGAGGGGCCCGATGAAAAGGGTTTTGGTTCTGGTGGCTTTGTTTAAAAAGTGCCCTCTGTTTAAAAAGTCCCTCCTGTGTTTAAAAAGTCGGACGTTAAACAGGCTTTGCACAAAAATTGATTAGATTACCTCAAGTTTTGCCCTCGGAAAATGGGCAGTTTAATTGGGTCAAAAGCCTATTGAACGGGACTAAATTCAATCCCAAGAAAATCCTTCAAATATCTGGGTTCCGGTTTCAAACTCGGTCGACGCATTAGAGTAATCGCCAGCCTCAGCATATTCGCAACCTGTTATGTAATGTGCAAGGGCTTCCTCTATAGTTTCTGCTCCTGAGTAAAGACCGACCGCTAAAAAAGAAAATTCAGCGGTTTCGGAGTATCTAATAGTATCAAACTTGTTTTTCGACTCGCTTATTTTTGATTGTGAATCCTCAAAGGCAACTTTAGCAGCATGCCAGTCTTCTCGTTCTAAATAATTTGCCCCTTCGAGGAGGTGACCCACCCCCCTTATGAAAGGGATGAAAGCATCAGTGAAGTCACCGAAATCTGGCAGAAGTGTTTCATATTCTGCAAAATATGCTTGCCCTTCAACTATACCCGATTTAAATTCTGAAGGTAACGCCTCCACATCTATTAAATCGAAATCTTCCTTAGCAGTAAGAAAAAATGGTTGGGCTCGATCAATGTCTTCTTTGGCATCTAAAAACTTAGTTACAGCTCCATCCCAATCCCCATAATCCAAACGCGACATCGCTTGACCGTAATCTTCAAAAGCATCGGATAAGGAGATCACACAGTTAATAAGATTTGACCATGAATCATACCCGTATAAAATAGCTTGCTTCGCTGCGGGTTCGATATCCGCTTTCTCTAAATATTTTTTACTTTCCTCCGCATCGGTTTTTGCACCTGCAAGTTTTATTCTCGCACCCGCATAGTCATTCTCATCCCAATATTCTATTGCTTGGGTGTATTTTTCCAATGAGGAATTGAAAAGATTCTCCGCTTGACTCATAGCAGTTTGGGTCTCTTTCTGCGTGTAGTATAGAAAAACGGACGCGCCGATAAAGATAAAAACAACGGTGGCAATTATCCCTAAATGAATTTTTTTCATAGGAAATCCTCAACAGGTTCGTAATTCTCTTTCTCTCCCCTCAAGTATTGCGCCGAGATGTAGAGCAAGGGGGACATCAGCGAAGCTATCACCAAGGTCGAAAGCAAGGCGCCTTTAAATCGCTCGGTCCTCACTTATTGCCTCCTCTCTCAACTACGCTTCGGGCCGTAAAAAACCCTTTGCGCGCGGCCGGGGGACCGAGGAGTTTGCGAACCCCTCACCCAGCCACGCGCGGCCCGCGAACCAAGACTCTACAACAGTTGACCGAGGTGTAGAGGGTGACCCGCGGATTGCCGCAAGCGATTTTGGGCGCGGGGATAAAAGCTGTTGCTATCCGCAAGAGAGGCAAGAAATAAACATAACCGTCAAAAAAGCGAGAAAAGCTAAAATTTAAAGTGGGCTAAAAAAATAATCAAGGGTGCAACAGGCGGGGCGAATGGCTTCGGGCGACTCAGAAGCGTGTTATGTTAATGCGGAAATATTGGCAGGGGTGGAAGTGATCTCCATTCCTCCCTTTACACACCCGAGCACGACGGGAACTGGCCCCGGTTACTTCTCCGCGATCGCCCAAGCCCGCCAAAAATTAGCTGAGATATAAAAGCTGTTGCGATTGAATGAGCACCAAGCGCCTAATCCTCTCCCCCGGAGACGCCCTAGCCCGAAGGTTCGACAAAGGCTATGCCAAGTTCATGGCCCGAATGAGACGCAGGATAAAGAAGGGCAATCGAAGGCTGGCGATCTACTCGCTTCTTGCTAGGGCGGAGTGCGGGCTTGCATTCGCGGTCGGGGCGTCGGCTAGCTATTTCGGCTTTGTTATGGTCGTGCCCCTAGTGCTCTGTTTCTACCCGCTGATTGCCCTCGGAGATCCTTACACTTGGAGAAAAGTGTATGGAGAACTCGCAAAGGGAGTCGGTTACAAAGCGTCTTTTCTCCTCAACCTCGACATGCTCTACTGGCTCGCGATCGGGTGGGTGGTCGGGTGGATACTGTAAAAAACATCCTCAAACGGCCTCAATCGCCGAATGCTGGCCCAGAATGCCATTTTTGCAGTTGGGTTGGATGCCAAAAACTACTTTGTGAATTACTGAAAGAGGACAAAGGTTAATAGCTCAAAAGTCAATAAGTAAAAACTAGAGCAGGGAGCGCGTCCCAATCTTCAGGCCCTCGCCTCCTTCAAGGGACCTGGGCCGATAGGGATCTGTCCCACTCCCTGCACTTTTTACTTGGCTGGTTTTGCTTATAAAGATAGGTGGTTCAAGATTTCTGATGGTAGGTTTAATTTAATCATTAATTTAATCATTGCTTAGAGTATTAAAATCATTGCTTAGAGCCAATTTACTAAAAAATTGATTTTATGACACCAATTTGAACCACCCAAAACGCATTTATAGGTGGTGGATATGTGTTTATTTGGTGGTTACATGAGTAACAAAGCAAAACCGCAAGAAGGTAGAAAGAAAAAAAAGGTGAAATATCCTCGTCTATCCTCTATTGAGACATTTGAAATAGTCAAAAAAGCTGTCAAAGATTATGGAGATCGGATTATTCCCTATTCAGAGTTTGCTAAAATTCTTGGATTTAAAGAACCAAAAGGGGGTACCTATAGTGTGAAAACCGAAGCTTTGAAGCTCTATAACCTCATGGACAGAGTAAGCTTCAATGAAATTGGGGTGACACCTAACGGGAGAAGAATATTAGACGCACCCCCTTCAGAGCAAAAGAAACTACTGTTTGAAAGTACCATTAGCATAGGTATATTCGCCGATTTGTTTCAACGGTTCCCTAAACTCCCGACTAAAAGAAAAGCGATAATCAACTATCTGATGAATAAGGGGTTGAATAGGTATGATGCGGGGAGGATTGTTACTGTTTTTATTAAGAACCACAAAGAATTTGCATCTTTTATCCTTCCAATGGCGCTTAGGCCACGAGAACATATGCCAGAAACTAGTACTCTTGAAGGTATTAACCAAAGTTTGCCAAACTTCTTTTACTTGATTGGTTCTTTGTTTCCTTCTAGAGAAACCAGAGATTTGAAGCAAGCACTTACCGCCTTGACAGAGGTTTCAAAAAACAAAAACTGGAAAGCAACATCAGCCTTGCTTGAATCCCTCAATGCGATTTACTCTGATGAAAAGGACACGAATAGAATTAAAGAAGGGCTGGAAAAAGCGAGACGGTTGATCTTTCAAAAACTCGAAGAAGATTTAGGTATTAAGTTCGAGCTTGAAGGTTCTGACCAATAATTAACACTCGGCGGTGAGAAGGAAGACCAACCAAAGCCAAGTCTTGTCATCCGGGCGAGCCAGCCAAGGTTCTGCTTCCTTTTCATGCCATTATTCTTCCAAAACCTTGAAAATTTTGACTTTCACGGTTTTTCCTATGTGCTCTCTTAATCTTGGATCTCTGATGTTTATCGTGCCGTATTCGTATTCTTTTAAGCCTGACCTGAGTTTCTTCTTGTCTTTGGTTGAATGGACCTTTACCTTATATTCAGCGATTTTTGTCATGGGTAATGTTCTATATAGAAAGACTTAAATACCTTGTGGTTTATATTCTATATAGAAAATAGAGGTAATAAAAATGGACGCACGACAAATGGAAGGTCTCCGGATTGCCCGGACATCGAGAATAAGGAAGGACGGAGAGGTCTGGCTTGTCCCCAGCCAATCAAGCACCAAGCCCTACCGAGTCAGTTTCAATGGTCACGAGCCGACCTGCAACTGCCCGGACTGTGAGCTCCGAAGGAAGAAGTGCAAGCACATTTGGGCTGTTGAGTATTACCTCAAGCGCGAGATAGACTCGGAGGGCAAGGAAACCACCTCAAGATCGGTGAAAGTCACCTATTCGCAGGACTGGTCCGCGTACAACAAGGCGCAGACGCGAGAGGGGCACCTCTACATGAAATTGCTGTCGGACATGTGCGCTGGGATCGAGAACAAACCCTATGCATTTGGAAGGCCAAAGCTCCCGATGTCGGACATGGTGTTCGCCTCGGCCCTGAAGGTTTACTCGACATTCTCCCTGCGGAGGTTCGTGAGCCTGATGCGCAGAGCGAAGGCCGAGGGCTTCACGAACACTGTTTGCTCCTTCCCCTCCGTGAGCAACTACATGAAGAATCCAGAGATGACGGCGATTCTTCAAAATCTCATAAAGCAGAGCAGTCTTGTCCTTGCCTCAGTCGAGAAGAACTTCGCCGTGGACAGTTCGGGGTTCGCGACTTGCCGGTTCAAGCGTTGGTTTGACTTCAAGTATGGTAGAGAGGCAAAGTGGAGGGTGTGGATGAAAGCTCACATTACTTGCGGAGTAAAGACCAACATAATAACTTCAGTAAGGCTCACCGATTCCACATGTGCGGACTCCCCGCAATTTAAGGGCATGATAGAGGAAACAGCCCAGAACTTTCAGATAAGGGAGGTCGTTGCCGATGGTGGTTATTCCTCACGGGAAAATCTGGAAACTGTCGAAAAATTAGGAGGCGAAGCTTTTATCCCATTCAAAAAAAGCGCAACTGGGAAGGCGAGGGGTTCCCTTTTGTGGAGTAAAATGTATCACTACTTCATGTACAGGCATGATGAATTTTTACATCACTTCCACAAGCGATCTAATGTGGAAACGACCTTCCACATGATAAAGGCGAAATTCGGGGACTACGTGAGAAGCAAGGACAAGATAGCGCAGATCAACGAGGTGCTTCTGAAAATCCTTTGCCACAACATCTGTGTTGTGATACAGGAGATACACGAGTTTGGGAAGATTCCTCAAAATATGGTTAGTCGGGCTAAGCTGGAATAGAGAGTCATTTCACTATCACCTTTAAGGTCTTCTTGAATGACGCCTTTGCCTCCGTCGAGTATATCTCAATATCAAAATCATACTTTCCAATGTCCCCCGCCTCAAGCTTGAATCCAAAGATAAAGGGAGATCGTATTCCGAACTTTCGAGGTACCTGATACTCAATGTGATAGTATCCGTCCAAGTCAATATATTCGCCTGCTGGCAGTGCCCTTATTTTCTTCGTAGTCCACCAAAGTGCCGCACCCACAACTCTCGGTTCTTTGCCTTGCTTTAGCCTACAACCAAGTTGCAGGTGTTGTAGAGATTGCTTTTCCTTAGTGCGAAAGGTAATCGCTAATTTCACTTTGCTTTTCTTAGGAAGAACAACCTCCTCAAATATGTAATTGTCCCCCTCGACCTTCATGTTATAGCTAACGCGCTTGTCGTGTTTGATAACAGATTCATATTTAGCCTCAGGTTTGAGGAAGCCAACATGGTCAAGTGGGGGTTCTTCGTAAATCTCCCCATATAGAGTTCTTCTCAATAAATCTGTTTGTTTTCTCGATGAAAGAAATGTTAGAATCGCAGCACTAGCCATGACTGCAGAAAACACCAAAATTACAACAGCTATTGGATCTACGGTCATCTGATAGCCAAGATTACTGAATGCCTCTGTTTAAAAAGTCAGCCTTGTGTTTAAAAAGTCGGCTCCCGTAAGCACTTATTAAACAAAGCCGGTTCTGGTCGCGGCATTAATACTGGCGGTTAGCCTGATTGCTGGCGCGCTTTTCCTTACAAGAAGTGAACCCTGTCCCTTTTCCTTACAAGTGATTCCTGAGAACATAGAGCCCTCCATTGCCGGGCAGAGATGTGTGTTTCTAGTAGTTGTTGCGGACGAAGGACAGGGAAGTGGCGAGGGAGAGGCCGTCAATATCTCGGCCACAGCCCCCGGCGCCGCAGTAACCGTCTACCCTCAGGCGATAACTCCCGGTCAAGTTGCCGGGGTAACCGTGGTCCCTGATGAAGCGAGTACAGGTGAGACGCTGACGGTAACAGTCCGCGGGGAGCGAGGTGGACTGGAGAACACGGAGACCAGTACCCTTGCGGTAATGGAGGGAGAAGACTTGCTGGGCCCCACGGCTGCAGAGATGCGCGACAAATTTATACCATGGCTCACTGCCAATCACCCCGAGTTTGGCATCACGAGCGAAACCGAGTGGACCGGGACTATTGTATATCCGGGCATAGCGGAGGTACCCCATTACCTCTTCTTCTCAGAGGATTGGGAAATGGGTGTATCATGGCATGTGACGATACCGCCGCACGATTGGGCACGAATTTACCTTAGGCATCGGACTACCGAGGTGAGTCCATCGTATGCTTTCGAGATCTCGTCGTTGGATGCGCAAGAAGAGCCCCACGCTATCGATCTAAAAGACGCCTTTGCGGAATCGGTGTGGCGCTGACCACCAAACCAGAATATGTTGGGTAGTATAGCTGCCCCTCGCTATCTCTCTTTCGCACGCGAGTTCTCAATTATTCCGTCAAGCTTCGGCTAGTCGGGCTAACTTTGAAGGCCATGACAAAAAATCCAAATTAAGATTATCTTGGATAGAGGTATTTAGAGCGCCGTATTATTGTGAACCTAAAGCTCGAATTGCCTCACTTTTTTACATTACACACGTGGGCTGAAATGGGCTACTTACTTTATAGCGGGTGCTTTTCGCAGCATTTTAATTCACATGGTAAGTATTTGAGCAGGGGTTGAGGTGGAATTCATTGTCACCCAATTGGCTTACCTTTTCCTTGGGCTTGCAACTGGGATATTGTCTGGCACATTTGGTATCGGAGGTGGAACTTTGACCACCCCTGCCATGCGGGATGTGCTAAGGACATCCGGACATGTAGCCCTCGGGACCCCTCTGCCGATAATCGTCCCTACCGCACTCTCAGGCGCGCTGGTATTTCGCAGGAAGGGAATGTTAAAGTATAGAATTGGAGCAGTGTGTGCGCTCGCGGGCTCGGTCACGGCATTACTCGGCGCGGCTACGACCGCTTACTTCACTGGCAGAGAAATGATGTTGATAACGAGCGCATTCATAGCCTTGCTAGCGGCTAAGTTCGCATTGGCAGGTAAAGAGCCAAAGCCCAGGGTAAGAACAGCGCCGACTAAATTGTTGTTTCGGGCAACGTTTGTCGGTCTCGCCGCTGGAGCTCTTTCTGGTTTTCTTGGTGTGGGCGGAGGTGTTGTCTTAGTGCCAGCTATGGTGTTGTTGTTAAACTTCCGCGTACACGAAGCAGTCGGAACCTCACTCATGGTCATGGCAATATATGCAATTCCCGGCTCGGTAGCGCATT
>CAYSRF010000017.1:0-14691 GCA_964433595.1 Hadarchaeota archaeon (SeqCode)
TCGCTGGAAAATGATATCTCGACCGCATTCTGGGCGGTGATGGTCAGCTGGACGGCGGTGGAACTCGTGTATGTGGCTCCAGCGGCAATCTCAAAAGTCATGACCTTCGGAGCAGTCAGCTTTGCGACGAAGCTCCAAGTTGACGACCAATCTCCTGATCCCGCGGCGTTTGCCCCCTTGACTCTCCAGTAATAGTGAGTCCCATACGACAGCTTTTCAGTTTCGGAGGGGGTCGTGGTCGATTCTGTTGCACTTTTGGTAAGTACGATGTTCGAAAAATTGTTATCGGTTGCCACCTCCAGCGCGTAGGATGTAGCGCCTGGGACATCGGACCAGTCAAACGTTGGCATGAGACTATCTATGGTTATTCTGTTCTTCGGCGATATTAGAGAAGGAGCACCAGGAACCCTCAGAGTTATGTTTAGAGTAACATCAACAGAATGTGTCTTGCCGCCACCCGTACCTGTCACCCGGTAGGTGAAGGTGCCCGTGCTCATATCTTGTGTCGTAGTGAATGTCAGAACGCTGTCGTAAGTTGGGGTTCCGGACGAGGGGTTGAAGCTCGCGCTAACTCCGCTCGGGGCTGTCCCCACCCAAGAGCCACTGAGGTTGACGGTCTCGGGTGTTCCAGAAACGAGCTTGACGGTGATAGTGCTCGTGGCGTTGTCGCCTTGGTATATCGTTATGGAGGCTGGCGATGCATCCACCGAGAAATCAAATGGGGGTGTACCCACCACCAAGGTAATGTCTTTGGTACGGGTTAAGCCACCATCCGTGCCGCTCACACGATAGGTGAAGTTCCCTTCGCTTGCTGTGCTCGTTGCCGTGAAGGTCAAGGTGCTGTTGTAGGTCGGGTTTCCGGATGAAGGATCGAATTTTGTGCTGACTCCCGAGGGGGTGCCACCGATCCAGCTGCCACTTAAAACAACGTTCTCTGCGGTTCCTGATGTGAGCGTGACTTTGACGGTAGTTGTGTTATACGAGCCCGGCTGTACAGATACGAGATCCGGCGATGCACTCACGGAGAAGTCGAACGACAGCTTCTCGGCGCCGACGCTCGCGCTCGGCTCTGGGGAGGCGTATTTACAAATGAAACAATAGTCGACGAGGAGTTGATCATCAATTGCCGCACTGCTGAGTAGGACACTCATTGGCCCGGCTGGAATACTTGTTAAAGTATTCACAGTGTTTTGAAGCATGCCGTTTCTATAATATTTGACCTCATCTGACTTACCCTTTATTTCATAATGATACCAGGTGCTGAGAGCCCATGTTCCGACTTCATCCCATTCCTCGGTTCCGTCATGCTTACTGGTGTTATAAGCTTGTGGAGTCGAGCCGAACCATACATCAAATATATTTAATGTAAAGTCTCCAGTGCTGACATACCACTTTTCAAGTCCCACCTGACCGGTACCTGATGTAGTAGTCTTCTGCGCTCGAGCTACAAAGATGTAGGGCAGGGAATATTCAGTTTTAGAAGCGACCCCTCCCCCTGCTCCCGTATTAGCTATCGTTACTACTGAATTAGAAACTGATACGCTTGCATCCCATGAATCCCACTTAGTCCCGTCCAAACTTGTTCCAAGGAAATCGTCAAAGAATACAAAAGTCGCATCCCCATCGCTCGCACTCGCCGCCGCTGGATTTGAATAGTAAACGTAAATTGTGTTGTCCGCATTTTCAAGTCGCCTCACCCAGACCGTCATGTTGTCAGTGGTGCAGTTCTCGACCCAATACGAAAGCTCGCCCGTTGTTTCACTCTCTAAAAACCGAATTGAGTTATCGAAGAACGGCAACAATATCTTAATCTGGTAGTTTTCAGGGTTCAGCGGGTCAATTGTGATTGGTCTCCTGCGTGTCCAGTTTGCGTCCCACCAGCCAGGGTCTGCGGCTACTGGGGGTGCGGTGGTCGAGAAAAGCAGGGGGAGAAGCATCGAAGCTATCACGACATACAAGATGGGCCTGCCGAAACGCGCGAGTTTGCGGTTAGCGATATGCAATTTCATGCCC
The DNA here is from genome assembly GCA_964433595.1 of Hadarchaeota archaeon (SeqCode). GTDB lineage: Archaea > Hadarchaeota > Hadarchaeia > Hadarchaeales > Hadarchaeaceae > DG-33. Next base: position 2,014 of record CAYSRF010000017.1, read on the forward strand.
CCTCCTGGAAACGAATACCGTTATCCGATTTCAGATTACATCACCCCTAACTCCCGGGTGCTCTGGCACCTTCATAGGAGATCCCCCGGTTTTCCACTTTTAGCTCCACCATCACTACTTTAGTTCCCCTTTATAAGCAGTCAACCTACCTTTAGGTCCAATTATTCTTTCTTGAGGTGTGTTTGGAGGAATAAGTTTGTTTTTCACCTCAATTAGCTTTTTTTATCCTTTTTAACCACATTTTTGCTTCCACAACGCGGGGCAACATACCTCCGCGGCTGGGCTTCTGATGTTTCCTCAAATACTAATACATTATGAAAAAGAATAGATATGCCATCAAAGAACTCCTAAAAGAATTAGTAGTCCATAGGCAACCAATCCGACTCCTACCAACACCACTAGCGACCGTGTCATGCCCGCAATCACGACGACGAAGCCAAGGATGATGAGGACGGCCGGCCCCATTTGATTTAGGAAATCCAGTATCTCTTCAACCAATGGTCCAAAATCTGGGATAATGGTCGGTGCGTGCACTGCCACTTTAAAAGATTTTATTTCCTCAACATTTCCGGCCTTATCCATTGAGTAGTATTCAATTGTGTGCTTGTCCTCGCTTGAACTTTTCGAACTTGAGGTCCTCCGAATAAAAATGACCGATTCGGAAGAAAACCCAGAGATCGTTGCTAATGATGTGAGTCTACGGATTAGAGATGAAACAGGAAAAACAGTTGATTTGTCCTATGACCAAGCTTCACTAAATTAGAGGTAATGCTTATAAGATTCAGAACTAGAACTAAATGGAATTAAGTTCAAAAAGCTGGAGGATGAATGTTGGAAAAGTTGGCCAAAACTGGCATCAGGGGTTTAGATGAACTTTTGGGTGGCGGGATCCCCCGAGGGACGTCCATACTTTTGCTTGAAGAGCCGGGAACGAAGGGTGCAACCTTCGCCATGAGGATCCTTTGCGAAGCTTTGGAGAGGGGTGAATATGGCCAGTTCGTTTCTTACGACCACCCACCTGCTTTGGTCAGGTCGATTGCTGATGACCTCGAATTTAACGTGAGACCATATGAGAAGGAGGGAAAGCTACAAATAGTCGATGGATACACGCGCATTGCCGGGCTCAGAGAGGCCCAGACAGATGTGGGTCACGTCATAGATGACCTAAGCGATTTGAGCAAAGTCCACCAAGCCCTTACCTTAGCTAGGGACTCTCTGGGCGAGAAAGCAAATAACAACTTACGATTTATCCAACACACCTTTTCTGCATTGATGCTTTTTGCGGGAGAGGTTCCCGTTTTGAAGTTCATGAGGCACCTAACTGTGGAGGCCAAGCTTCGGGGGGACATAGGGATTTTCATAATAAATCCGCGCGCGCATAGTCCAGCAACCGTGAGCTGGATGATGGATTTTGTCGGCGCTGTAATCGAGCTATCGTTGAGGGAGAAAGAGAAATATCCTCGCTGGCTAATAGTTAGAAAAATGCCAGGAATAAATTACATCATTAAACCAACTCCATACAAGTTAACCCACAAGGGAATTATTTTAAAGGGTTGGGGGATTACTTCAGAAGAAGATTGATATTCATCCCCATGATTACTTGGACGCCTAGCTAACCGCATATAAAATTATCGAGGTTTGAATAAAAGGTTTCCTTTATCTTACCAAATCTCCACTTGGATTTTCCCGGCGATTTATTGCGCCGTCATTTCTTTATCGGCAGCGTGAAAAAGAATGTCGAACCTTTCCCCAGTCTACTCTTCACTCCTATTCTTCCCCCATGCGCCTCCACGATCATCTTGCATATGCTCAATCCCAGACCAGCTCCTGGAATGGAGCGCTCTACTTGGAAGAACTTCGTAAACAGCTTGGACATGTCCTTCTTAGCTATCCCTATACCTGTATCCTTTACCTCGACTAAAATATTATCTTTCCTCTTCTTGGCTTCAACCGTGACTCTACCTCTTTTCGGAGTGAATTTAATTGCATTGTCTATCAAATTATTCATGACCCCCGTCAGCTGCTCTTTATCGCCCCTGATCAATGGCAATTCGGTTATTTTTTGAGTGAGGGTAATCCGTTTTTGCTTGGTCGACGATCTCATCCTTTTGACGGTATTTTGAATGAGCTCCGCTAGTTGCAAATTTTCCATCTTAGGTTTCATTCCTCCCGATTCCAGCCTGGATATCTCTAAAATTTTATCGATCGAACCCCTAAGACGCCCCAGCTCTTGATAAATGATTTTCAAGCCCTTCTTTTGCCTTTTGGTAATTTTTCCAAGTTTTCCACTATTCATTAACTGCAGAAAGCTGCTTATGGGGGTCAACGGGGTTTTTAACTCGTGTGAAGTCATGCTGAGAAAGTCATCTTTCATTTTGTCCAGTGCTTTCAGTTCTGTGTAGGCCTTTTCTAATTCAGCGGTTCTCTCCCTCACCATTCGCTCCAATTCTTCCTTGCTCGAGATGTATAACTTTTCTTCTTCCAGCACACCTTCAGGCATTGCTTTGATGATTTCTGAAAAAGTTGGCAATAAGTCGAACTCTTTGGGTATCTTTTCGGAGATCATTGAGTTAAAAGCATTTTCCGTAATTCTTTTCATAAGATTGAAGCCTATATCTCTCTGAATAATGGGAAAACAAACATTCATTACAGCGGAAGATATAGAAATTATCTCTTCAATACTTGCTTCGGCAGGTAATCCTTCAATGCCCTCATAGACCTTGCTGAGATCTACCGTTCCGTCATTAGCTATTTTGGCCCCGATGATTATTGGTTTTCTTTCAATGAGTTCTCTGAATCGATCTCTAATCTCGTTGATGGTCTCACGTTTGCATCGCCTTAAAAGCGGCTCGAGGATATCTTTGAACACAATGAATGCAAATGTTTTCGCTTTGCCATGTATAGCCATACCTTCCGGCAGATGTAGCAAAATTCCATGTTCGTATAAAAGTTCATTATGTTTACCGAGCGGTGTACCGACCCTACCTAAGACCTCGCCATGTCGTTTGATTTCTGTTGCCATCACCTTCACTGCTAGTTCAGTTGCGCGGTCATACGAGGTGGCGGTGCTGTACAAGTCGATGAGCCTTGAGTTTAACGCCGAGAGCGCGCCGTAAAGTTCCAGTATCGATTCCCGCTCATCTTTTTTATCTAGAGTTTTCATGATCTTATCGGTTTTCAACACTCCCGCATCGGTTATTTCACAGCCCTTGAGGATATCGTGCTCTGCAGCGCACTCACTCAACGCATCCCTCAAAGTTTCAGTACCAGTTACGGGTAAAGTGGCTGTCAAAAAGCTGTTCGTCACACCAGCGTACGTATGCAATACCCTCACATCATCCCTCAAAAATACTGCGCCCCCAGTTGTGGTGCATAAACATTTAGAAGCTCACCTGGCTCGTCCTTTCTTACAGATCTCTCCTCCTTGTTTTAGGATTAGGATTTAATAGCAAGTCATACCCCTAGCAGTAGGTTCTAGCCCTAGTATTTATTAAACCGACTATTGAAAAGTGAAATCTCTTACTAAGCGCTCTAACAGGGAGCGTCAAACGTCACGCCAACGATTTGACCTTAATCTCCTTCATCCTCTTTTCTATGATTGCTAATTGCCTGTCCGAAAAGCTGCTGGGGTCTATCGTGACCAGCAGATTGGATTTGTTCTTAATCATTATTTTCTTCACCTCCCTCAACCAACTCATCACGCGCTCGAATCCATTCGCCATTACCATGGAGTCTATGCAGTCGACGAATACCACACCCTTCCATTTCCCAACGAATTCAAAGATCGTAGTCTTGAGATGGTCAAGTTTGTTCGGAGGTATAGTTTTCCCTTTTGCATATCTCTCGAAAGTCAACCAGATCATGGACACTCCTCTCAACCCATAGGCTTTCCTAACCTCCCGCGGATTTGTGTCCGTGAGACATAATGCCCTAACATATTTCGCCAGTCCGGTAAAAAATTTGTAGCCCTTCTCAGCACCCTCTCCTCTGACGAAATAGGTGAGTCCCTCTTTCAATCTGTATTCATCGGGCAACTTGATGCTTTTGAATATGGCGTCCAAAAGATCCCCGGGTAACTCAACACCTTCAGGTATGACGTCCATAATCCCGTGTTGTAGCAGAAAATCGCCGTACTTTTGGAACAGGCTGGAGAATGCGTCGGATGTTATCGTGTAAGTTCGCTTCGCTCCGATGTCCTCCTTGATAGTGGGGTAGCAGGCATTTAGGATGGTTGAAAAAGTGAGCATTGTCTCTTGCATGCCATCCTCAATCTCCATGCTCGAGAGGTGCTTATAGAGCCTGTTTAGGTCGAGCGTTCCATCACCAGATATTTTGACTCTCGCGACTGCCGGCTCTTTCTTGGCCCGCCCCTCGAGCTCACGTTGGAGTTTCTGGATTGTTGTCCGCTTGCACTCTCCTAAGAGCGGACCGAGGACGTGTTTGAAAAGTATGTATGCAGACGTTCGTGCTTTGTCCTCCCTGGCCACGCCCTCCGGCAGCCCCAACAGAATCTCGTGTTCATCTCTGGGCTCATATTTTCTTCCTAGTTTCATTTCATTGGTTACTTCCCTCACCATCTCGCCCACACTCTCCGGCGAGATTACTGCCCCAAATAAATCGATAAGCTCTGAGTTAAGGCTTGAAAATGCTCTTATTAACTTGAGCTCAGATTCTTTCTCGCTTATTCCTCCAAGATTCTTTAGCACCGCATCCGCTTTTATCGTGTTTTCTGTTGACCAAGATCCTTTGAGAATTGGATAATCTTTTACACGCTCGTCAAATATCTTTTTAATTGCTTTGATATCACAAATGAGAACCATACGGCTCAATAGTCTATTTGTTAACTCAGAGTATGTTCCAAGCAAAATCATATGTTTTTTAAAAAGTTTTTTCTCGGGCCCCAATAACATAAATTTTGGTATGTGGGTAATTTTTAATATTTCTCTACCAGCTAATGCTCCGAAAATAGACGAGATGAGAGTAGATATCGCTAAACCCAAGATAAATACCTCCTGTCCGGTTTTGATAAATACATAGAGTAATATCCAGACAAATGTCCCAAAAAGAGCGGAACCCTCAATATACTTCCGAAGTTTGGAACTTATCGGTAGGTAACGTACTAGAAAGCACATTATTAACATTGTTCCAATACCAAATATTGCAAGTACGTCAACCAGCATGCAATTTCCTCCTAAGAATGTAAACTGCACGGATGAATAGGGCCCCAACGATAGATGGACAAATGAAAATGACCCATCCATATTCGTTGAGGATCCCGCCCAGATATAGGAAGAGAATCCCTACGGCTACCGTCATGCTAGCAATGAAGCCCAATCCCAGAGTCTGCCAAAGCATCGAAAAACGAAGGAATTTCATAGCATTGAAGACATTGCGAATGGAGTAAGCGGCAAGCAGAAGTCCAGAACTTATAAACAAAATAACCAATAAGTCGAACATTTTTTTCCTCGTTTCATTCTTTAGGGTTACACCCCAATGACATTCTACATGTTTTGCAAATAATTGATTGCGATAATTTTTCTTTTCGTCTCATCAGACACTACCTACACTTAACCAATATCTTATGCTCTAAATTATTGTTATTGTGTTTAATTAAAAACCCAATGTTATTCCGATAGTACCGGTACTTTCATTTATACCCTCTACTACTCAGGTGAAAAAAGAGTATTTTTTCCATGGCCAAAAAAATCTGTTTAATATCAACTGATTTAATCCCTTTAGCAAGCTTATCGATTTCCCAATAGTTTTGTTCCCATTCTTTCAAGAGCTTTTCTTCAATTTTAGAATCTTTAATTTTTTTGATAATTTCTGATTTATTTCCTTTAGCTAATTCATCAATAGTAATAATGTTAAAATCTAATCCATAGACAAAAACCCCGCTGGTAAAATCTCCTTCTTCTATCTCTCTTTCCCATGTACTGAGCCAGTTACCAATCCTTGACATTTTTTGAAGATGCCAAGCAACTTCTCTTAATTTGCCCAATTCTTTAATATCAAATTTTGGTGAACACATCAATTCTAGTGTCATGTGTGTCATGACATGCATGCTGTGAGGAAGATATAACCAATTTTCTGTTTTGTTAAGTAGATAGTTATTTTCATGTACTAAATAACAATATTTTTTTGTGTTGAGTAATTGGGAAAAATCGTGCTTAAAAATATCTTTAAATTCTTCATATCTAGGAAATTCTTTCATCCGTCTTTCAGCATGATTCCAAATTCTAATAGCAAAATCCAACACATTTTTTTCTTCTTCATTCAATCGATTAGGTTCTATGTAATTCTGCTGAAAAGGAACTTTCAATATCTCCTCTAATAGTCTTCTATTCCTGAATTCTTTTTTATCAGCTATATCATCAAAAGTAGTATTGAGAATAAAGAGCAATAGCTCAGCTTCCCAAAAAGAAGATGAATACTTTCTGTCTATTCTATTGCCAGTAAATACCTTAGCCCCTTTAAACATCCATTTCCACAGATATTCGTTCCTGCTAGGATCGCCTACTTTTTCGTATTTTTTTACCCATTTCTGAAGCTCTGGCGAAAGCTCCACTCTCTGCACTGCCTCGATTTCTTTTTTCACATTCTCTGATGTCAGTTGTTTTATAATTTTCTCAATTATCTCTCCCATATCATTCCGCCTTAGCTTTCCGGAGTTCTTCCCCTTCACTCAACCTAATCAACTCCATTTCAAATGCCGAAACTAACAAATGTCTAGCGTGGGTACGTTCTCCATCCTTGCTAGTAATTTAAAAGTTCTATATAACGCTGATGAACTTATCGTCCGTATGTAATATTGCAAATTTTAACACATGCGAATTATGACAAAAATGTTTGAATTCAAGATATAGATAAGACAAAAATGATGAAATGGAAAAAATAGGACGATAGGAGTTAGGTAAAAGAGATGCTAAAAGAAAAAACCTTGAGAGGGTTACAATCCTGAACTTTTTCCAACTTTCCTTATTTACCTACAAATCTTCTTTACCTTTCGGACCAGATCCTTGTTATTGAATGGCTTCGTGATGTAATCCACAGCGCCCAATTCTTTGCATAACTTTTTGTAATAATTACTGCTTACAACACTGAGCATCATTACTTTGGTTTGGGGATAGGATTTCGTTATTGATCGAAGTGCCGAAGTGCCAGCTATTTTGGGCATCAAAATGTCAAGTAAAATTACATCAGGTTTTTCTTTTTTTAATTTAGCCGTGCATTCCGGCCAAGTTTGAGCGGTCCCCACTTCAAAACCCTCGCCCTCCAAAACCAGCTTAACAGCTTTGCATATATGCGGCTCATCATCCATGACCAGTATCTTTTTGGGCATTTTTAACCACCTCGACCGACTATCCGCTTCACCCTTCGGACCAGATCCTTGTTATCGAATGGCTTCGTGATGCAATCTGCGACATTCAATTTACGCAACTTCTCCTTTCCGGCCTCACCAAATTGCGCAACGGTGAGAAATGCTACCTTAAGGGACATCAATTTGGGATCCTTTCTGATTTTTTCACACAATTCCCTGCCGTTAGTCTCGGGCATGAAGAAATCTATTAAGGCCAAATCGACCTGTTCATTTTTCAATTTATCCAGACATTCCGGCCCACTTAGCGCGGTCAGCACCTTAAATCCTTCAGCTTCTAAGGTCATTTTTACTGCTTCACAGATATTTGGTTCGTCATCAACAACCATTATCTTCTTTTGAATTTTTCATCCCCATATAAACCTTTGACATTGTATTTATTAACGTTTCGCAAAAACATCCTTTATCCGATCTAGTGCACGTTGGATGTTCTGTATCGAGGTGGCATAGCTGAAACGCACATACCCCTCACCGTAGGGACCAAAGCCACTGCCGGGCACCGCGGCAACGCCCACCTCGCGCAACAGGAGTTCGCAAAGATTCAAGGATGAAACGCCAAGTTTTTTGATTTTGGGAAAAACGTAGAAGGCGCCCGCAGGCTTTGTGCATTCAAATCCATCGATCGAGTTTAGCCCTTTGACGATTGCATCTCGACGCTTTCGGTATTCATCGCGCATCTCACGGACGCAATCCTGAGGGCCGCGCAGGGCTGCTATGCCTGCGGCTTGCACAAATCCCGCGACGCACGTTGTCGATGCCTGCTGTACCTTGTTCATCTCCGCAATCAATTCAACTGGTGCAACCGCGTAGCCAAGACGCCAGCCGGTCATCGCATAAGCTTTCGAAAAACCATTGACGTAAATCATGCGCTCAGCCGTGTTTGGTAGCGACATCACGCTTACGTGTTTTTCTCCGTACACCAAGCAATCGTAGATTTCATCGGACAAGATCCAAAGGTCATGATCGATCGCAAGGTCAACTATGGGCTGAAGGTCCCCCCGCTGCATGACCGCGCCGGTTGGATTGTTCGGATAATTAATCAATATCATCTTTGTTTTTTTGGTCAGTGCTTTTTGTACCTTTTCTACCTTCACTTTGAACTCATCGGCCGACGTAGTTTCGACGAATACCGGCTTAGCCCCAACCACCAGCACCATTGGCTCGTAAGTCCAGCAAGGGCTGGGAATGATTACCTCATCGCCGGGATCAAGCGCCGCAGCCATCGCACAGAAGATGGCGTGCTTCGCCCCTGGGGTGGCGATGATGTTTTTTGCAGTTGTGATGATGCCCTTAGCGACGAGGTGCTCCGCGATCGCCTCGCGCAGCTCGGGCAGGCCGGCGCTCGGCGTGTATTTGGTCATTCCACGCGCGAGGGCTTCCTCCGCGGCTCGCTTGATATGGACTGGCGTATCAAAATCCGGCTCGCCAACCTCCATGTGGATGATGTCCTTACCTTGGCGCTCGAGCTCCTTAGCGAGGCTCAGAACCTTAAACGTACTTGAGGGAGGGATCTCTTTCATGCGCTTAGCAGGCTTCAACCTTCCACCCGCTACAATTTTACGCATGCAATATTAAACTTACTTGGTTCCATGCACTGGATAGATCGCGTCGCAAAAGCCTTGCTCAAACGGGGCAAAAAACATGTCATCGCCAGCGGAATCTCGGTCTCCGGCCACATCCACATCGGTCATTGTAATGATGTCTTCATAGCCGATGGAATTCGAAGGGCACTTGAGGAGTTGGGAGGCAAAGGGGAGGCGTTTTGGTATGCCGACGACTTCGATCCCATGCGCCGGATACCTTGGCCGTTGAACGAGGGCGAGTTAGCTGAAAGATATAAGCAGTACCTAGGTATGCCTTACATTGATATCCCTTCGCCCGACCCGAAGTACAAGAATTTCGTCGATTACTTCGCCCACCCATTCATCGAATCACTCGACGATTTTGGAGTCAATGTGAAAGTTTACTCAGGTGCGGAGATTTATCGAAGCGGGAAGATGGCGGACCCAACCCGAACTGCACTCGAGCAAGCTGACAAGATCCGTGCAATCCTCAACCGATACCGTTCCAAACCATTGCCCGAGGACTGGTTGCCCTATGATGCATTGTGTGAGCGATGCGGTAGGCTTGCAACCACCCGATCATACAGCTGGCACGATAACTACGTAAGTTACAGGTGCGAGGGCTCTGACTACGTTGCTGGCTGTGGTCATGAGGGCGAGGCCGATTTCACCAAAGGTCAAGGTAAACTGACTTGGCGAGTGGAATGGCCCGCACGCTGGAAGTTGCTCGGCGTCACCTGCGAACCCTTCGGCAAAGATCATGCAGTCGTCGGCGGAAGTTACGATACAGGCAAATTGATCGCAAAGCAAGTTTTCAAATGTGACGCTCCTTACCCCGTGCCTTACGAGTGGGTCAGCCTCAAGGGCAGGCGGATGTCTTCTTCGAAGGGGGTCGTGTTCACGCTCCCCCAGTGGCTCGAGATAGCCGAGCCCGAGCTTCTGCGCTACTTCATCTTTAGGAGTAAACCTATGAAAGCCAAGGAGTTCGACCCTGGACTAGCGCTGCTGGACCTTTACGATGAGTACGACCTCGTGGAGCAGGTTCACTTCGGCGTGGTGGAGGCGGGTGATCGTAGGAAGGAACAGTTCAAGCGAATCTACCAGCTCTCCCAGCTTCGCGAAATACCGAGGAGGCCGGTGCAGCGCGTGCCGTTCAGGTTCGCCACGGTACTGAGTCAGGTCATGCGAGATGAAAAGCAAGCAATCAACGTTTTGACTTCCAGAGGGATGCTAACGGACCCAAGCGAATCCGATATTAAGCTAGCCTTCCGCCGCTTGAGTTGTGCACAAAATTGGGTGTCCAAACATGCACCCGAGCGTTTGCGGTTCAAGGTTGCTGAAACCCTGTCTGCCGAAGCTGTGCGGCGCCTCACTCAAAAACAGAAACAGGGTTTAACGCAGTTGGCTGCCGATATATCCTCGCGCGATTTCACTCCGGTCGAACTTCACAATCACATTTACGAACTCGCACAGAGGGTAGGTCTAAAAGCACCCGAGTTATTCAAGGCAATCTACCTCGCCCTGCTGGGTCGGGAGTCCGGCCCCCGCGCAGGCAACTTCATATCGGTTCTTGATAAGGAGTTCGTCGTTTCGCGTTTTAGGGAAGCTGTTTTTTGAGTCGAACTTTCGTCTCCGGATGGCTCTCCACCAACCGCTTGAAAACCTCCTCGAAGCTTTCGTTTTGTAAAAGTGCGCGTTGGATGAAAATTCCGGTATGGCCTACATCTTCCCTACGGGTTAGGACTTGCACGCGCTCCCGGACGATCTCCAAGCTAACATTGACCCGCTTTGCCACCTTAGCTTCCCTACCCATAACTGGACTTTCGATGTGCCCTCGTGATGTGGGCTCGATCAACATCAGGCGCTTATCGACACCCGGCACGCGAACCGCTCGCTTGACCTGCTCGAGGCTCGCCGCTCCCCCGAAATAATAGAACTCGGCCTCTAGTTGTTTCGGATTTACTAGCGGGAAGGTGACTGAGCGGTCCTCTTCGATGTAAATGTGCGCCTTCGGAAGCTGCCAGGGGGTTGCCATGACTATCTCCCGCTTCATCGGCTCGAGCTTGGCCTCGTGGAGGGCTAGCTCGATCTTGTAGGATGGCACGACGTAGGGGATAAACAGATCTACATCGCTACCTTTGCTGACATCACCTCGGGCGACGCTCCCGTGCACGATTGGATTAAACCCTTGCTTCACTAGGGATTCCATCAATTCCAGCGTACGCGCTCGTAGCTCCTTGAAAAGTCGCCAGCGCTCTTCGTTATACACAACTTCGGCAACATCGGCGGCGTGAACCGGCTTGACCATATCAAAGCCCTACGGTACGGTCGCCCACCACGAAGGTTTTTCCTGAGAGGTGCAACAGAGGTTTGACTCGTTCAACGTTTAACTTTCCGGTCTTGAGCGCGTTCTTCTGCAGATCCACCGCCACGACTCGCCCCGCTATCACAATGTACTCGGGTCCGCGCTGCACCCATTCGAGCTTGCACTCGAAGTTGGCGAAGCACTCGACCACGCGAGGAGGCTTCACTTTTTTGGAGGGTTTCCAGTGCAGACCCGCTTTCTCGAGCTCGTTGACGCCGCGGGGGAACGACTTGCTACATACATGCATTTCTTTTTTGATTTTCTCCCCAACCATCCCAACGACGAACTCGCCCGTCTCCGAGATGTTTTTGTATGTATCTCCATCGTAGCCCGTGGAGAAAGCGATGATGGGGGGATCCATCTCCACCGGCGTGATGAACGACATGGGGGCGGCGTTGATCCTGTCCCGCTTGTCGACCGTGACTATGAGCGCTATCGGGCGGGGCGCAACCAATTTATAAAAATCCTCGAGCGAGAGATCCATCGGCATCATCCCAAACTTTCCTCCAACCACTTTAAATATTCGGGTGCCCCCCGCTTGATGGGAACTACCAAGATTTCGGGCACTTCATAGCTGTGCAATTCTTTGATGCGCGGAATTAAGCGATCGAGTTTTTTGTTGGAGGTTTTTATCAGGAGTAGAACCTCTCTCGTTCGCTCAAGCTTCCCGCCCCATCTGTAAGTTGAGCTTACACCTGGCAGAGCACTCACGCAGGCCGCGAGCTTTTCCGATACCAACTTCTCGCTGAGCCGTTTTGCTTCCGTGCGATTTTTCACCGTTGTCAACACAAGCGAGAACATTCACTCCCCACGACAACAACCTAAACGCAGAGGTTTAAACTTTGCCAGTGGTATAGACTACGGTGACTCAAATGCTGGAATGGATACCAATCGCTATAACTCTGCTTCTCCTTTTTTGGGGCCTCTTGGTCCTAGCGAATCGTCGATATCATCTCGAGAAGCGAGGGGTCACGATCTCCCCGGGAATTTTGATGTGGCGCACTAAACATGGCTTGGAGTTCATTGATCGTTTTGCCCGTGCTCACAAGCGAGGATGGCGCATTTTTGGAAATGCCGCCACAGTTGTGGGATTAGGGCTTATGGTGTTTATGTTTGCAATCATCATGTTAAATGCGGTTTTTATCCTCACATACCCGAAAATAGGGGCCGCTGCCGCTGGCGTGAGACTCGTGATACCTGGAGTGACCATCCCACTTTGGGAAGGTTTGATCGCAATGTTCAGTTTGCTCCTTGTACACGAGTTTTCACATGGATTCGTGCTTCGAGCGCAGGGGATACCAACAAAATCAGTGGGGGCTATGGTGTTCATAATCATTCCAGGGGCATTTGTTGAGCCCGACGAAAAACGTCTG
>CAYSRF010000018.1:0-14317 GCA_964433595.1 Hadarchaeota archaeon (SeqCode)
TCGTCGCAGGTTTCCTGATCCTGATTGGAACGGGCTTGCTAGGCGGCGAGCTGAAGGCGGGCGTAGTTGGTGTGGCAGTGATGGTGGCAGCTGTTCCAGCTATTCTCCAAGGGTTTACTGCGTACCTACAGGGAAGGGTTGCCACGGCAGGCGTCAGTGCCGTTGCAAAAAGACCGGAGATATTTGGACAAAGTATAATGTACACGGTGATGGTCGAGCTCTATGCTATCTTGGGGCTTTTGGCGACAATCCTGATTTTAACAAGTATCGGTGCGTTGTAAGGGGGTCAAGATTTGCCAGCTGAGAAAGGCGCCCAGCTGATAGCAGATGATATCCTAAAAGAAGCGAAGGAAAAAGCTGCGGAGATAGTTAGAGCAGCGAAGAAAGAGGCACGCACATTGCTCGATGCAGCTCACTTTGGCGCTAAAGAAGAGACGGAGCATGAGATGAAAGAGGCGCGCGCTCAAGGCAAGCATGTTTATGATGAGGCGCTCGCTGAAGGCAGGATGAAAGCGAAACGAGAGATGCTTCAAAAAAGGGAGGAGTTGATCAACGAGGTCTTCCGAGAAGCGGAGAAGAAGCTTCAAGCACACACATCTTCTAAAAAATATGAGAAGGATTTCATTCGCTTCACCGTAGACGCGTGCAAAAAACTCGGCTCCGGGAAAGTCGTTATTCGTGCTAATCGCCGCGACCTAAAGCTTCTCGAGAAATTCAAAGATACGATTACACGCGAGTTGAGCGGCGGCGAAAGGGCTGTGAATATTTCATTTGGTGAGCCGATTCAAGCGATCGGCGGGATAAAGGTTGGAACGCTGGATGGCAAAATTGAGATCGATGAAACGTTCGAGGGCAAGATGCGGAGGGGATTTGAAACGCTGCGCGTGAAAGTCGCAAAGGTTCTCTGAAGGGTCAAAATGATCGAAGTGCTGTTAATAATCTTTCTGCTCATAGGTGCCCTCTTTGCCATGGTCATCTTCAACGCTAGGCGTTCGATGGCTTACGTTTACTGCAACGCGACCCTCAGCGCTTGGGAGGCTAGGTTGCTCTCGGAGGCACGCTTGATGGAGCTCGCCGATGCATCGAGGGTTATGAATATTTTCTCGGCCCTTGATGACACTGACTATCGACCGCAACTCGCGGAGGTCTCGAAGGCCGAGGAGGAAATCGATATAGCTGCGGTCGAGCGAGCGCTCAGAGAGAGTTTGAGTATACGTTACCGTGAACTCCTCGGGATGGTGCCGAAGGAGCGAAAGGAAACGGTTAAGAGGGTGATGCAGCGGGTAGATTTATGGAACCTCAAGGCACTCATCACGGCAATCCATAACAAAATTCCGAAGGAGAAGAGACTTGAAGAATTGATGCCATCGCCGATATCGCCACGTGAAAGACTCGAGATGCTCGCATCTGCCGAGAGTTTTGAAGCGTTGTTAGAGTTTTTGGGGGGGAGCGAGTACTTCGACGTGCTCTCGACAGCGTTGAAAGATTATGAAAAGCGCGGGCTAACCGTCCTGCTCACAGCGCTCGACAAGCATTATTACACAAACCTATGGCAGGACGTGCTCAGCAAGCGGGCGCAGCGCTCGGTTCTGAAGGCGCTCGTGGGTTATGAGATAGATGCTTTGAACATCAAACTGATTTTACGGCTCAAGCAGGAGGGAGCACCGCCAGAGGAGATCGATAAATACCTTGTACTGCCCCCCTACGAGTTGACGGATGCGATGTTAAAGGCGATGATTACTGCTGAGGACATCCGTTCGGCGATAAACATGATCCACCGCACCGTTTACGGCCGAATTTTGTTGGAAGCTCTCCCGCAGGTTGAGGCTCAGGGGCTTCGCGCGGCGGAAAAGATTTTGGACGAAGCGCATTTGAAAATATGTAGGTGGGTCACGCTTACCAAATTCTTCAGCATAGCGCCCGTGCTCTCGTATTTTTACTTGAAGGAAAACGAGATGAGAAACCTGCGCGCGATCATCAGACTCAAAGCGGATAAGGTCGAGCCTCAAAAGATAAAAGAAACGATAGCGAAGGTGCCAAAAATTGAGCTATAAGATTGCAGTCGTGGGTGATCAGGACACCGTGACTGGTTTTGCTTTAGCTGGCGTGACCTACGCACACATCCACACGGCGAGGGAGGAGACGCTCGCTAAGCTGAACGAATTCTTCGCTAGCGGAGAAATCGGACTCGTGCTAATAACTCATCGTGTTGCGGAGGAGCTCGGGTTCAACTTTCGCCAGATGTTGCGGACGAAGCGGTTACTCCCCCTCGTGTTGAGAATCCCGGACAAGACAGGATATGTGCCGAAGGTCGATGAGCTGCGCGAGATAATCAGGCGCACGGTGGGAGCCGAGATCATGGTCAAGAAGGAGGGCGGATAGATGGCGATGGTCCTAGCGATACCCCCGACTCGGATGGAACTCCTGAAGTTGAGGCAAAGGGTTGGCCTCGCGCAGAAGGGCCACGATCTGCTCAAGGAGAAGATGGACGCCCTCGTCATCGAGTTCTTCGAGGTGCTGAGACGAATCCAAGAAGCTAGGACGAAGGCGCTCGAACAGCTCTCGATAGCCCATCGCACGCTGTCGATGTGCTTTGCCGTCGTGGGGACGCTTGAGACCAAGCAGGCTTCTAAAGAAACAAAACGAGAGCTACAAGTAGATATCTCGACTCGCCACATTATGGGCATCGCGGTGCCAGCCGTAGAAGTCGGAGAGGTTGAACGCAACGCTTTGGTAAGGGGTTACGGATTGCACATGACATCTTCGGTGCTCGATGAAGCGTCTAGGGAATTCGAGCGAGCGCTTAAGCTTCTGATCGAGCTGGCTGAACTCGAGGGATCAGCATTAGCTATCGCTAGGGGGCTCGAGAAAACCAAGCGGAGAGTGAACGCCCTCGAGTACATCCTAATCCCGAGGTTGAAGGAGGCCCTGAAGTTCATCATGATGAGGCTCGACGAAATGGAGCGGGAGAACTTCTCTCGCCTCAAGCGGATAAAAGCAATGCTAGAGGAACGTGAATGAACGCGGATCGCATCATAAAACTGGAGCTAAGCAGGCTCAACGTGCACTTGCCCGAGAGGCGCCTGTCGTTGAAGGATGCGCTTTCGTCTGCGAAGCCTCAAGTCGTAGCGCGTGATGGCAGTGTTCACACTTTCAAACGCGAGGAGCTCGAGTTCTTGGCAGGGCTCCTACCTGAGGCGGATCAAGATAAACTCCAGTTGCCAATTCTAATCGCGCTGGAGCCGAAGCTCGGCAGGGGGACTGCTAGGATAAGTGGAGAAGCTGAAGTAAAGGTTGTCAGCCAAGTTCTCGAAAAGGAGGGCGCTGCCGGAGAGTTGCTGATCTACCGCCCTGAGGTGGCAATTCTGCGGAGAAAGCTCCCGACGACTACGCAGTATCTTTTTATGTGGTGATCGAATGGAGGCACGCAAGGGAGCAGTTCTAGCAACACTTTTCTATCCGTTCTCCATAGCGACGATCGCAGCTGGCTTTCTGGCATTCGTGATGATCGTGCTCAAAGTTGACCTTCTCACGGTTTCGACTGTAGTCCTGTGGTTTTACTTCGCATGTGCGGCGTCTATCTATTTCATTTCAGAGCGAGTGTTCAAGGCATTCGGATTTCACGGGCTTTTCTTGGGGTTTACAATCACTATTGGGATTCTCGCGATATTGTCTGCAGCCCTATTTGTTTTGAGGCAGCTCGGGAGTTTCTAGAATTTAGCTACTCGCCACTTTTGATTGTCCCCTCATCACTATTGCGCTGACGAACCGGGCATAGGCAGGCCGGGTTACAAGCACGGCTATGAGCATCCCTATGATTGTGATGATGGCGAACCCGCGCATCGCGCCAAAGCCAATCAAAGCGAGCATTGCCATTGCCGCGATTGTCGTCGCAGCGGCCGCAAAGATCACTGCGAATGCCCGTGAAACTCTCCCGCTTAAACTTACTCTCCCTGCTTGGGGCAAGCCTCCACGGAACACTTCGTCGGTTATGATGATTTGGTGATCGATGCCAGTACCGATGACGATGATCAGGCCTCCGAGCTCGGGCAGCCCAATTGTCCAGCCGATCAGAGACGCTGCGCCAAGGGTGATGATGAGTTCACATATCATTGTCCCGATGATCGCAAGGCCGATGAGCCAGTGTCGATATCGGAAGTAGACAAAAACCCCGACTCCCAGTAAGGCGACTAAACCCGCAATGAGGGCTTGTTTCAGAAATTCAGCACCCAAGCGAGCCTCTATAAGGGTCTCGCTCTCTATTTCGATTTTGACGGGCAATCGTTCGGACAGTATCACTCGTAAATTTCTGGCTTCGTTCATTGCATCATCCAAAGAGGAACGGGTAATTGTGATACGCAAATCTTTCGCAATTTTTCCCGCTGCGAAGTCAGCAGCTAATTCGGGCGTGATGGTTACCACACTTTTGAGCCCACATGCCTCTTTGATCCACTCCTCAGCACTTTTCTCAGTACCTTCTGTGGTTTGTCTTAAGATGGACTCGACTGTGTAGAGTGCGGAAAGATTGTCAACAATACTCTGTGAGAAATCTCCTAACAAGCGTACCTTGAGTTTTAAACCTGCTTGTTCTTCCAAAAATTGTTGTGCTTGGGGCGAAAGCTCATCCTTCGCGGTCCCGATGGCTGGAACGTGTATGGAGTATATCATTCCTTCTCCTATACTTCCCTTGAACATTTTTTCATCGGGATCGTATTCGAGCGGGGCTAAAGGTTCGCCTAAAATTTCATTGTCGAAAACTACTATGGCGTCGATTGGACGATCAACGTATATTACGGTAGGATAATTTGGCTTATTTGCAGCGGCAGAGCTAAATCGCGCGGCGCCGTCGTCGGTCAGCCTAAAAGGCAGATCGGCGGTCTGAGCCCTTTCCCTGCTGGGATAGGGTGCGCCAACACTCACGATATCTTCGCCACGGAGCAGAATTTCGTTCTCGAAGAAGATCTCGAGTCGCCCGGGTTTGCCAAGTAGGGTTTCTGCTTCTCCAGGGAGTAAGCCAGGAATTTCATAGAGAACTAAATTTGCCCCCAACGATCTGAGTTGTGCGCCACGTAGTCCAGTGGGGTCCACCCGCGCCCTGAGTATATCGATTACCTCATCACACGTTTCTGAGGTTGTCTTTTTTTCTATACTCGCCACGCTGCCGAGGTCTCCAATAATTGTTTCAATAAGATTTTCGGTGATGGACCTCCCGATCTCTGCCACGGCTTTTTTTGTGGTTGGGTCGAGGCTGATTGTCTTGATATTTATGTAAAGATTGTCCTCGAGTTTGGGCACTATCGCCCCCCACCAAGTGTTTTCCACGTTGTCTTGGATATTTTCAAACGTGACGTGTGAAGCTTCAAGTGCAAGTATAATCCTAGAGCCGCCTATGATATCTACCCCAAAGCGAAGACCACGCGTATACTGAGCTGGCCACCCCAACGCGTTTTCCACTTTTGTATTGACCACTTTCCAAGGGCTCCAAACCAGCATGGCACATAAGAAAACTGCGAGGAGCAACAGTGCGATGCGGCGTTCCTTAAATACTGACATGGTACTCCTTCCTTCGCTGTCGTTCAGCATGCCGTATGATGATGGCGGCGTTCAGGAACCAAGTGTTGAAAATGTCGATGATTATGCCGAAGATAAGCACGGCGGTGAGTTCGTAAAGTTGAGGCGCTGTCGTGAGCAGGTTAAGGGCGAAGAGAGGGATGAGAGTACTGCCACTCATCATCAAGCCCGTGTGCATTGCATCGACCACTTGCTCCTTAGGTTCACCGCCCACCCGCTTTAGCACGCGCGTAGTGAGTAGGATGTTAGTGTCGACGGTATAGCCGATGAGCATCAGCATGCCAGCGATCGACGCCAAGCTGAGTTCGACGCGGAAGAGGGCCATGCATCCGAATACCCCCAGCAAGTCGAGCCCCACAGCGAGCAAGATCGCGCCGATCGTGATGCGACGTCGAAAGGCGATGAAGATAATGATGCCCATCGCGACGAAGGCACCAATCATAGCTTTTACGGCCTGCTCAGAATAGATGCTGGTGATGGTTGCCCCCCTCGACTCTACGGTGATCGAATTCTCAGGTATGTCAAATTTCGATGAAAACATGCTTTTAACGAGGAGAGTTTCGTTTTCTCCAAGCACGTTGTTGGTTCCTATATCGAGGCCATTTTCAACGATGTCGACATCGGCATTGTAGCCGAGCAATTTTTCGACGGCGATTTCAACCGCGCCAGCGTCAGGGATATTTTCCAACTCCTGCAATCTTATTAGACCACTTTCCCTGAAATCGGTGCTCGTGGGAAATGCGTCGAACGCAAGCGCCGCGATGGTAGCAACGCCGAGAAATATCGTCAAAGTTAGCGGAATCGCAATTAGCTGGCGGTTGCTCAAACGCTGTTGAGGCCAAGCGAACTTCATCGGTGAACCCTCTTGTTATTTTTAGGTGAGAATAAATAACTTGACGAGGTCGGCTGAATGATTGAGGAAAACGAGCGGATAATCCTTATTGACGAGAGAGGGAAGAAATATCTCGTTAAAGCTGAGCGGAGACAGCTTCACACAGACCTAGGGGTTGTTGATTTGAGCGAGGCTATCAGGCAGGAGCCAGGGGCGAGGTTAAAATCACACGTTGGCAAAGAGTTCATTCTGCTAAAGCCACGCATCATTGATTATCTTCAGAAGCTCCGCCGTGTCCCTCAGATAATGTTGCCCAAAGATGCCGCGCAGATTGTCGCATATACCGGAGTAGGGCCAGGCGATCTCGTCGTCGATGCAGGTGTGGGGTCTGGTTCGCTCGCGATTTTTCTCGGTAACATCGTTCGGCCCAACGGGCGCGTGGTAAGCTATGAGGTGCGGGAGGATTTCGCGCGCGTGGCGGAGGAGAACATCAACATGGTGGGGCTCGGCGATATTGTGACGGTGAAGCTGAAAGATATCTACGAGGGAATCGACGAGCGTGAAGTCGACTTGGTGACGCTTGACCTTCCCCAGCCCGAGCGAGTGTTGCCCCACGCGGAGCGGGCCCTAAAACCGGGTGGTCACCTTGTGACATTCGCCCCCTGCGTCGAACACTTGCAGCGTCTCTACCGGGAGCTACCGAATTACCGCTTCGTCCACTACAAGACTATTGAGTGTCTTGTTCGGGAGTTCGAGGTCAAGCCGAGCTGCACCCGCCCAAAGACGCGGATGATCGCACACACGGGCTATCTAACATTTGCACGACGCACGTAACAAACAGTTTTTTTATTAAGGTTTGATCAAGAGTCCCTTGAAGCCATAGTAAATGACACCGTCTTGACTCTCCTCGCCCATCCGCCTGAAGACTATCTTAACTTCGTCGCCTATCTTGATTTCATCTGGGTTGCAGTCGGTGACCTGCGCAGTCAGGCGGGGACCATCTTCGAGTTCGATGATCGCGATCACGTAGGGCACTTGGTCTTCAAAACCTTCTGCAGCAACGTGTATCACCGTGTAAGAGAGGACCTTGCCTCGGCGCTTTAGTCGGTAAGGCTCTAACTTGCCCATCCGCCGGCAGTAGGGACAGATGTAGCGCGGTGGGAAGAGGATCTTATTGCAGTTGCCGCAGCGCGTTCCTACGAGGTTGTAGCGGTTGGGTATTTCTCGCCAGAAGCGTGGGACGGCCATCCTACTTACCCCTCCTCAGCACATGCACGACCGCGGTACCCCCCGAACCCCCAACGTTGTGCATCAGCCCGATCTCCGCCCCATCGACTTGGCGTTTTCCCGCTTCGCCTCGGAGTTGCTGTACGATTTCCACGGCCTGCGCGATGCCGGTAGCGCCCACGGGGTGTCCTTTACCCTTAAGCCCGCCACTGGTGTTAACGGGGATCTGCCCACCTATCGCGGTTTCGCCCTCCTCGGTCATCCTGCCACCCTCACCCTTCTTGCAGAAGCCTAAGTCTTCGATCGCCATTATCTCCGCGATGGTAAAGCAGTCGTGAACCTCCGCGAGATCGATGTCCTTCGGCTTGACGCCTGCCATCTTATATGCTGTCTGTGCGGCCTCGATGGCCGCTTGTAGGCTCGTGAGCGAGGATCGGCTGTGGAGCGAGATGCTGTCACTCGCTTGCCCGGTGCCAGCGATTAGGATTGGGGTGTCGGTGAACTTCCGCGCTTTCTCCGCTGAGGCGAGGATTACGCAGGCGCCGCCGTCGGTAATCGGGGAGCAATCGAGCAATTTTATTGGTAAGGTAACTGGCGGAGATTTCAACACATCATCGACAGTGATTTCTCTTTGGTATTGTGCGCACGTATTGAAGCACGCGTTGTGGTGATTTTTGACCGCCACCGCCGCCATCTGCTCCTCTGTGGTTCCAAACTCGTACATGTGGCGGCGAGCCATCAGCGCGTAGAGGCCCGGGAAAGTAGCCCCCACGTATACCTCCCATTCTTGGTCGGCGGCAGTCGCGAGTGCCCCGGTGGCCACCTCAGCAAGCACATCGGTCATCTTTTCTATACCGGCCGCGACGACAATATCATGGATCCCGGAGGCCACAGCGATAAATGCTTGGCGGAGCGCAAGCCCACCTGATGCGCAGGCCCCCTCGACGCGCGTGGAAGGGATGGGCACTAGCCCCGCATGGTCTGCAACGATGGAGGAGATGTGTTCCTGACGGATGAATTGACCTGAGGACATATTCCCTATGTACATCGCACCTATCTGTTTCCCGTCAACTCCTGCATCTTCAATCGCCCGAGCGCCCGCTTCCATCATCATCTGCCTGAACGAGACATCCCATAGTTCGCCAAACTTCGTCAGCCCCACGCCTATTATCGCAACATCCCGCATTTACTTCACCAGCAGCCTTCTGAATTTTGCATAGGTGGCGTAATCGATGTTACTTCTCTTATTTATGTAGTCGACCACCTTGGGTGTCGCATCCCGTTTACTCTCGATACCATCGCGCACGACGATGCTGAAGGCGTCGCTTCCCGCGCCCGACCCAAAGGAGACCGCGAGGATTCGCTCTCCCGGCTTGGCTTGGTCTAGGACCGCGGCGAGACCTATCATGGTCGCCCCAGAATAGGTATTACCTATCTTCGGCGTTAGGAGGCCGGGTATCACCTGTTCTTTAGAGAAGCCGAGCTCTTTTGCCACCTGCAAGGGGAACTTTCCGTTGGGTTGGTGGAAGACCGCAAATGCGAAATCCTGAGGGGTGAGCTGGAGTTTACGGAGCAGGCCGTTGGCCGCGGAGAGCACATGTTTGAAGTAGGCGGGCTTTCCGGTGAACCGCCCTCCGTGCTTCGGGTAGGGCCGCATATCTCGGCGCCAGAAGTCTGGTGTGTCGGTGGTGTAAGAGTAAGTGTCCTCGATCGCTGCTATAGTCTCGCTCCCGTTCTTACCCACGATGAATGCGCCGCCCCCGGCTGCAGCGGTGTATTCGAGGGGATCCCTCGGGGCGCCCTGAGCGGTGTCCGACCCAATCGCCATACCATATTTTATCATGCCAGCCTCTACTGCTCCCATGCAGGTCTGGATGCCTGCCGTGCCAGCCTTGCACGCGAACTCGTAGTCGGCAGCGGTGAGGTCTGGGGTGGCTTCGATGGCCTCCGCTACGATGGTGGCAGTGGGTTTGACCGCGTATGGGTGGGACTCGGAGCCGACGTAGATCGCTCCAATGTCTTGGGGATCGATGCCTGCCTGTTGCACGGCATTACGAGCAGCCTCGACTGCGATGGTGGCGGTATCCTCATCCGGTGCTGGAACGGATTTTTCCTCGATCAGAAGTCCGCACTTAACGCGCTCGGGGTCCGCTCCCCAGACCTTGGCTATTTCTTCCACTCGGATGCGGTACCTGGGGATGTAAACACCGTAGCCGACTATGCCAACGTCCATTAGCAAGGTCACCTTTTTGCTTCGAATATCAATTTTTTATGTTTATGCTTAAGCGAGGACAATAAAAGCCTTTCGATTGTCGGAAAAAACATCGGCGATTGCCGTTAAGGGTCAGCGAGCACACTTCCGGAGTCCCTCAATCAGGTCGCCCACGGACGGCAACCTCGAGACCACGAGAGGAACGCGCAGGAGCTCGGCTATTTTTACCCCCAGCGCGTCGACATGTTTGAACTCGCCGTGCAAGATCACCATCCCAGGGGTTATCCCGATTACCTTCACTGCTACCATGGGAGAACGTCCCATCGTCACGCCTGTGAAAACAAGTGCCCGCTCGGTGGTCAGTCCGTAGAGGCGCTTGAAATCGTCAGCGGAAAGCCCCAGCACAGCTTTATAGCTGTCGATGACGGTATAGCCGAAGAGCTTCTGGTCGAGCAAGTCTTTGTTCGCGACGGCACTACCACTGATTGCCTTGCAGATGGTCTTCCCATTGGTGGGCTCGCCAAACTCTCGGATCTCGAGCACGACATCGGGCGGCAACTGGGTGCCGAACACTTGGGCAAAGGTTCTAGACACTTTGCCCCCCTGTTGCTCATCGACCTTTAGGAAGGCATCGACCACACGCTTGATAGTTGCGGCTCCGGGCGATTTCCTCCGCCCAGCCTCGTAGTCGCTTATGACTGATGGGGAGATACGCATCACCTTGGCCAACAAGGTCTGGCTTATCCCGAATCGCTCCCGCCAGCGCTTAAATGCCCCCCCCGGTTCATCAGATAAAATAACATCGCCAGCAATCCATCGCGCGATTCTTTCCTTCACTTCAGCCATGGTATACCAATACTATCTCCAATGGTTAGGGGATAAAAATATCTGGAACGTTCAGCTTTTGGCCTGCGGTTTTCCAGCCAACTTGAACAAGTCCGCTTTAGTCACAATGCCGGCCACTTTTCCATGCTTTACGACAATAATCGCCGGCTCATGTTCGAGTAGGAGGTAAACAATATCGACATCGGCGTCCTCGTTCATAGTTGGGAACGGACTTTCCATTATCGCATCGACGTTGCGCTTGAGCAACCTGAGCATGTTTTCACCTAAGGCAATTTTGTGCACAATCGTAGCTTCAGAGATCGAGCCCACCTGGATTTCCTCATCAAGCACTGGCAGTTGCGAAATGTCGTATGATTTCATGAGACGGATCGCTTTGTCTACACGGTCGTCAGATTTTACGGCTACAATCGGCGAGGTCATTATTTGCCCAACAGTCACGCGCTTCTTCATGGTGGTTGCTCGTTCAAGCGCATTGGATATTTTTTCGAGAGTGGAGACCCGGGGGTCTGCAGCTCCTGCCTCGATTTTCGCGATGTAGGCTTGGGTCACGCCTGTGAGCTCTGCTAATTGCGCTTGAGTCAGCCCGAGCCTCGTGCGCATCGTCTTGATCTCAGATAGCCGAAGTATTCGCATCAAAATCGCCTATTCCTGTCAGTTATATTTTTGACAAAACCTATAAATAGCTAGCTAGCAGACGAAAATCCGCGAGGTGTAAACTTGGTGCGAAATATAATCGTTGAGGAGTTTAAGCAAATTCCTCTCGAGAACCAAAAACTGGAGATCGTTGAGCGAAAGGGCCTTGGCCATCCCGACTTTATATGTGATGCGATTTTGGATAAGGTATCCGTGGAGCTGAGCCGCGAGTATTTGAGAAAATTCGGCATGGTCATGCACCACAATGCCGACAAGTCGCTGCTCGTCGCCGGGGAGGTCGAGACGAGATTTGGCGGTGGCGAAGTGAAGCAACCAATGCTTTTGATCTTCGGCGACCGAGCGACTGAGGAAGTTGAAGGGACCAAAATCCCGGTAAAGGATATCGCGATTCGTGCTGCGAAGAGTTGGTTAAAGGAAAATTTAAGGTTTGTCGATCCGGAAAAGCACATGCGCTACCAAGTCGAGTTCAAACCTGGCTCTTCAGCGCTCACGGACATTTTCAAGCGGAAGGGCAGGGTGCTTAGCGCTAACGACACCTCGGCTGCGGTCGGCTATGCGCCAATGACTTGGACAGAGCAGCTCGTGCTGAAGACCGAGCGCTACTTGAACTCCCCGGAGTTCAAAAAGGAGTTCCCCGAGAGCGGCGAGGATGTCAAGGTGATGGGCTTTCGAAAGAACGACGAGCTCTATCTGACCGTGGGGGTGGCTTTCGTTGACCGATTCGTGGAGAGCGAGGACGATTACTTCAGGAAGAAGGGGGAAATCCTCGAGCGGCTATACGCATTCGTGAAAGGGAATTCCGTCCTCAAAAAGATCAAGCTCGACCTTAACAATCTCGATGTGCGCGGACGGGGTGTCGGAGGAACATACCTCACTGTGCTCGGAACGAGCGCTGATGGGGCGGACTCGGGTCAAGTTGGAAGGGGCAATCGTCCAAATGGCGTGATTCCGCTCAACCGCCATGTGGGTTCGGAGGCGGCGGCGGGCAAGAACCCCGTTAGTCATGTCGGAAAAATTTACAACTTGCTTACGCACCGAATCGCGAACGAAATTTACAGTCAAGTTTCGGGATTGGATGAGGTCTACGTTTGGATGGTTAGCCAGATAGGGAGACCCATCGACGAGCCAGCGATTGCCGCCGCGTGCGTCATCACGAAGCCGGGCACCACTATTGAAAGTGTCCGGGGGCAGATAACGGAAGTAATGGATGCGGAGTTCGAACACATCGACAAGTTCTGTGTGGAACTCGCTGCAGGAAAAATACCTATTTGCTAAATTCTGTTAAAGGAGGGAAGACTCAAGGTTTCACTATTGTGGATATTGTTGCACCAAGGATTACAACAGGCTCTTCGGCTACTTTGCATCCTAAATTGAAGTCTTGTGTGATTGATTGAGCGAAAAACCCTTTGTATCTAACACTTGTTATCCATATGGTGATATGATCTTCAAGATTTTGCACCGCGACGGCATGGGCAGGGTTAGCAGGCTTAACACCTCCCACGGCGACATGACTACACCAACCTTGATGCCGGTCATCGACCCAAGGGACATTGTTTTTTCTCCTCGTGATATGCGCCGAGAATTCGGAGCTGAGCTGGTTATAACAAATGCCTACCTGACCCGCCGTCACTTTGGAGAAACAGCGGCCAAGCAGGGAATTCACAGCGTGCTTGACTACGATGGCCCGGTAATGATGGACAGCGGAGGCTATCAAATCCTGCGCTATGGGGGCATCGAAGTTTCACCCGAAGAAATCGTGCGCTACCAAGATGCGACAGTCCCAGACATCGCCACGATTCTCGACATCCCAACGGGCATCCATGTCGACAGAGAGCGGGCAGCCGAGACGGTGCGGATAACACTTAAGCGAGCCAAGCAAGCGGTCGAACTCAGGTCCAACCCCAAGGTGATGTGGTGTGGCCCGGTGCAAGGGGGTCTCTTTAGCGAGCTGGTCGCCCAAAGTGCGCGCGAGATTGGAAAGCTCGACTATCAACTGCACGCGATAGGAAGCCCGGTCGAGTTGCTCGATGGGTATCGCTACACGGAGCTCGTCGATCTCGTCATGACTGCAAAGCAACATCTGCCACCCGATCGCCCCGTGCATCTTTTCGGCGCAGGGCACCCCATGATGTTCGCGCTCGCCGTGGCGATGGGGTGTGACCTTTTCGACTCCGCTGCGTACGTGCTCTACGCGCGTGACGGGCGTTACATGACATCGGAGGGAACCTTTCACTTCGATGAGCTATCCTACCTACCATGTGAGTGTCCTGTTTGTGTGGCGCATTTGCCCAATGAGCTCAGGCACGTTTCGCGGGACGAACGAATTAAGCTCTTGGCTAGGCACAACCTTCATACTACTTTCGGCGAGCTGCGACGCATCCGCCAAGCGATTATCGATGGGAGTCTGGGAGCATATCTTGAGATGCGGTGTCGCGCCCATCCGCGGCTGCTTGATGGGCTCCGGAGGTTGATGATGTATCGAGATTTTATCGGGCGATTTGACCCCGTGAGCAAGCCCTCGGCATTCTGCTATCTTGGTGAGGAATCTGTGGATCGTCCGGAAATCGTGCGCCATGGGATGAGGCTCGAGGAGCGTTATGACCCGCCCCCGCTGCCTGTCCTAGCACTCCTACCGGCTTTTGAAGACAAGCGCCCCAAGCTGGAGGAACCCAAACAAACCCACCTCGTGAGACTCGTGCCCCCTTTCGGCATCGTTCCTGAGGAGCTCGAGGAAGTTTACCCGCTCGGGCAATTTCAGGTACCTCGAGAACTTGACGCGATACAGATCAAATCAGTGACCGAGGCCCTTTCTCGCTTCCTCGAGCGGTACGGTGGGCGCTACGAGCGGGTTCTGCTGTTCAACGATGAGCGGCGATGGGGCAACGCACTCGTTGACGCATGCGAAAAAGTAAAGAAAAAACTAAAAACAATTCAACTCTGATGTGCAAAATTGAGCCCACAAGAAATAAATAATC
>CAYSRF010000019.1:0-13726 GCA_964433595.1 Hadarchaeota archaeon (SeqCode)
GGCACTTTTTTCGGACCTTTCTGGGGCGTTTGCAAATGCTAGAAAGTCTCCGCTTTTATTAAATTTCATCTGTGGTCTTGGAGGACGTGATGTCCCATCAATTCAAATTAGGGAAGCAACCAAAGCAGCGATGGAAGCGGCGAAAACCGGTGAAGTCAAAAAAACTGTTCACTGGCTAGGGCTAAGAGAAACTATGGTGGGGTTAAAACCATGAGTGCTGTACCAGACGACGAATTGCTTGCCCCTGGACATCGTGCGTGCCCGGGATGTGGGAGCATCCTTGCGATAAGATACGCACTAAAAGCTCTTGGAAAAAACACCATCGTTTGCGCCCCAACTGGTTGCATGGAGGTTGTGACTACCCCCTATCCAGAAACTGCTTGGCGAGTGCCTTGGATACATGTTGCCTTTGAGAATGCCGCTGCAGTTGCTTCTGGCGTTGAGGTTGGCCTGAAAAGCTTGGGTAAGCGTGACATCAAAGTTGTGGCGATAGGCGGTGATGGGGGCACGGTAGACATTGGGCTTCAAGCTCTTTCTGGGATGGTCGAGCGCAATGATAACGTGCTTTACATTTGCACCGATAACGAGGCATACATGAATTGTTTGAGCACTTCTTCACTCATAATGACAAAAGATGGTCTCAAGAAAATAACAGAGGTAAAAGAAGGTGACGAGATATACGCATTTGATCAAAAAACCCACCAACCTGTCTTGAAGAGGTGTACGGGTGTGTTCGATAACGGGGAAAGAGAAGTATTCGAACTGGAGACTTTACACCACACAATAAGAGCCACCCCCAATCATCCCTTCCTCGTGCTGAAGAGGAATAGCAGGGAGGAAAACAAACTCGTTTGGAAAACTCTCTGTGAACTCAATATCGGGGACGAGGTAGTGGTATTAAAAAACGAACATTTTGAGATGGAAAAAATAAGAGAGCTCAAACTCGTCGGGAAAGAGCCTACATTGGATCTGAGAGTTGAGGATGAACACAACTTTATCGCTGATGGGATCGTGGTTCACAATACGGGTATTCAGCGGAGTGGAGCCACACCATTCGCGGCTTGGACCACAACCACGCCCGTAGGCAAAGTGAAGCGAGGCGAGGATCGTCCGAAGAAAGATATGCCAGCAATAATCGCGGCTCATCGTGCTCCTTACGTTGCAACTGCTTCAGTTGGCTACCCACTCGATTACATCAAAAAAGTGAAAAAGGCAGCCTCAATTGAAGGGCCAACCTATATCCACGTTCATTGTCCATGCGGTCCAGGGTGGAGGATCGATTCTAGCAAGACGATCGAGGTCGCCAAGCTTGCGGTGTTGACTGGGATGTGGAACCTCTATGAGATCGAGAATGGCGTGCTCAAGCTTACGTTTAAGCCGCCCAAGCGAAAGCCGGTTGCAGAATACTTGAAAATGCAGAGGAGATTTAGGCATCTCACCGACGAGGAGATCGCGGGAATCCAGCGGACGGTAGACGAACAATGCAAGCACTTCGGCATCGAGTAGAGAAAGAGTTAAATTTTAACTTTTTTATCAAATTCCCATTTTCGACCTTGAAAAATCACTATCGGGGGAAGCTGGCATACTTTTCTGCTTGTAAACGCTACCTCTTCAACTTGTAAACAACGCAAACAGCCCCGAAAAGAACCCTTTTTTACAAAAGCGTTCACGGAAAAGCCTTGATTGGTCAATTTTTGGGCTTGGAAAATGGGCATTTAATTGGGTCATGAACCTATTTGGATTTGAAATCAACAAGCCGACAAAAGCATAATCTAAATATCCAGAAAACTGAACTAAGTAATGCCAACACGAATCTGTCGGCGACCCTCCTTGGTTTTGTGATCATCAACGCCCCAATTTCCTTTCCTGCGCATGGTACCAACTGAAGGCAGCCTCCCAATCTTGTTCTGTGCATTCAGGAAATAGTTTTTTGATAAAGTAAAGCTCAGAATATCGTGCTTGAATACTTAAGAAATCGGACAATCTTTGAAGATTGCCTGTTCTTATTATTAGATCAGGTTCGACATTTACCATCAAAAGAGACTTCACCTCTGATTCCGGTTCCCTAGATGCTTTCAAACAAGCATTCAAAAATTCATGTTGAGCACTCCATGCCATTAGAAACACTACACAGTGTCTTGTATAGGCTTTGGTGGCTTCGGTAAGTTGATCCATTACCTCCCTCAAAGAAACTGGGAGTACTTCTCGTTGTGTGGAATAAAACTGAAAATTAATCTGTTTTTGATGAACTTCTGAATTCGAGTCCAAGTATTTTCGAAACTCTTTTTCATAAAGAGCGAATACCTCTTCGAGCTTTTCTTTGGGTCTTTTAAGATTATCTTCGCTCAAAGCATAAACAATTATATGCGAGACATCCTTTTGAACACAGAAGTCTAGGAACGTCTTTAGTGTTTCTACGCCTTTTCTAAATACCTCAGCCTCGGATATACCGTATTTTTCAGCGTATCTACGGTTACCATCCGGTATAAGCCCGACGATCATGAAGAATCAACATTCTGTATTACTTCGTCAGCTATAAATATTTCAGAAGATGCCAAAGTCACCCTTATGCCGTTGCTACTCTGTACCAAAACCCATAATGCACTTCTTCTTATTGACCTGCCCGTATCAGAGATCCAAAAAGTCAAACGTTTTGACTTTTTTACAATGTTCCCAATTTCAGCCTTGAAAAATCACCAGCGGGGAAAGCTGACGCCTCTTTTGTCCGTAAACATCCACCCCTCCACCTTGGGAACAACGCAATCTCCCACCAAAAGAACCTTTTTCGCAAAGCGTTCACGAAAAAGCTTGGATTGCCCGATTTTTGAAGGTGGAAAATAAAAGGTCAAAAAGGTCAGGTGAACCCTGTTCGTAACGACTAAACACGTATGTAATATTTTTATACTAAAAAGTGTTACTAAAAAAGTAGGAGGTGTAGAATAGTGGTTTGCTATACAATACCCTTGGCGGTGGCTATAATTTCATCCATCGTGTGGAGTTCCCAGAGAAGGGGGCCTGCGGGCTGGTGGCTTAATCTGCTGCTTTACGGCGGCGCGCTGTTCGGACTGGTGGATCACCTTTGGCACGGTGAACTATTCCTCATCGGAGAAGCGCCACTCATGGACTTGCTCTTGGGGGGCACGATTACCGCTGTGATCTTTGGTGGTTGGGGCATAACACTTGGCATAGCCAAGGCATATCCCGAGCTGAGTCGCCGCATGGGCTATCACTTGGGAATCCTAAGAACAAGCGAGAAGCGATAAGCAATACTAGTTGTGGGTACAAACCCATAATACCGCACCTTTATCTAAATCCCGCGAGAAGACCCCTTCCTTCAGCTTCAAGGAGGGGATGAAAGCGGGAATACTTTCGGTAAACCCCCCATGAGAAACCACGGGCCGAAAGTGCCGAAAAATGCGCCAGATAGCCAAAAGAGGCGCTTTTTTGAAAATGTAGATAGAACGGGGGTGTGAATACTTTCAGTGACCTCTCCCCGAAAATCGCTTGAACGCACGTGATTAAACAAGGAACGGTGGGCGCGATGGAAGTTCAGAAGGTCGTCAAGGCAAAAGTTGTAGGGCTGACTCGAATCAAACGACAAATTCTCGACCACGAGTACGAAGGACTCCAGCGATTCTTGCAGGGCAACCCCAGCATTGAACTCTACTCGGCGAACAAACAACAGGCTCGGCGGTTCTATAAGCGCATCAAATCCGAACGAGAATACCCACTCTCGATAAGAAAAGACCTCATCCGAGTCGAGCGCCGTGATACTAAACTTGCCCGCTGCTGGGTTCGCATCCCAGTCAAGCTCCGTCGCGGCGGGGTCTGGGTTGCCATAAAGCCCCACTGCGAGATCACCGCTGACCTCGAAATCTGTGAGTCCAAGCTGCTCAGACGTAATAGCGAATACTTCCTTCACCTCGTCGTGGAACGTGAGGTTGAGATCAAAACCTCCTACTCCTCGGTTCTTGCCATAGACTTGGGAATCCGACATGTGGCGTGTTCTGTGGACACCCAATCGGGCAAGACCCACTTCTACAGGCGGAAGCTGAGGCGAGTAAGGGGACACTACTTCCACCTGCGACGCAAGCTTGGGAGGAAGAAACTGCTGAAAGTGGTGAAGCGAATCGGCGACAAAGAGAGCCGCATCACGAACGACCAGCTGCACAAAATCGCCAAGGCAATCGTGGACGAGGCGGAGGGGCTGAACGCAATCATCGCAATCGGGAATCCAAAGAGCATAAGAAAAAATGGTAAAGGGCGAAGGTTCAACCGAAAGCTGAACTCTTGGCCGTTCTGGAAACTCCAGCGATACATCAAGTACAAGGCGAACTGGCGGGGCATCCGAGTGATTGATGTAAACGAAGCCTACACCTCTCAGCGGTGTTGTAGAAGTAGGTGCGGTGCAATCGGAGTGCGAAGTGGAAAACATTTCGGATTGTTCGAGTGCCTCCGATGCGGATTGAAAGAGAACGCGGACAGGAACGGTGCCTTCAACATAGGCAGACGAGCCTTGGGGCAGGTCTCCAAGGTAGGGGCTGTCGTGGGCCAGCCCGTAACTGGGGCATTGTTCAGCGAACTTAGTAGTGTCGTTCAATTTTCGACCTCAGAAGCCCCGTCCTTTAGGGTGGGGTAGTTCACTTTCGGGATCTAGATAGCTTAGTTGGCAAGAGAAGCGAGACCAGGGATTTTCGAAGGGGGAAGAAGACGCTGTACCATAGGTTTTCATCAAATAAAGCATCGCATTATCTTTGACCGATTATTTATACAGCGATGGAGCATGTAAATATGCTAGCAAAGTGTGGGGGGGTGAAAAATGGCAAAGGCCAAAAAGCGAAAGAAGAAGCGAAAGAGACCGTGCTAGGTTTCTTAAAACTTGATACATCGGCATCTAATCGGTCCACAGAACGCCCCCAGATTGCCCTATTTTTGGGTTTGGAAAATGGACATTTAATTGAGCCAAAAGGCTCCACGAGACTTTTTAGGGTGAGATCAAGAGAGAAGTTAGCTCTTCATGCTTTTGTGCTATCTTGCGGGCAGTAAGGTATCCTGCAAGATAATAAAGGAATACTGCAATAATGAAAGGTATCACCATATATTTCAATCCCCACGTATTTGCTATAGTTGTAAGGATTTAATAAAAATGGGGCAGCCAGTCCAAGTGTAGTGACGCTTATTGCTATTGCTTGTAAAGTATGTGAACCTAGATCATTTTGTAAAGAATTTAGTGTACTAAATAGGATCAGGTACAGGTGTGGAATTTGCGAACTCGTGCCGAGATTGCAGTCACTGGCATAGTACAGGGTGTAGGGTTCAGACCGTTCATCTATCGACTTGCTACTCGTCACGGACTCGCCGGCTTCGTCCGGAATATGGGCGACGCGGGAGTGCAAGTGGTCGTCGAAGGTGATAAAAGGGCAATCGAAAAATTTGTTAACTCACTGCGTTCCGAGCGACCCCCGCTTGCGCGAACCGATGAGATCCAAGTTGCGTGGAGAAACCCAACTAACAAATTCACTATTTTTAGGGTAGTGCCGAGTGAAATGACCGGCTTAGGGCTCCCTTCAGTAGTGCCACCCGACCTCGCGCTCTGCGACGATTGCCTACACGAGATGCTCGACCCAAGCGACCGGCGCTATAGTTATCCCTTCATCACCTGCGTCAACTGTGGCCCTCGCTTCACCATCATCGAGAGGCTACCCTACGACCGCCCTCGAACTTCAATGAAAGTTTTCCCTCTCTGCACCGATTGTCTCCATGAGTATCAGGATCCACCCGACCGACGATACCACGCAGAACCAACGTGTTGCTCTATCTGCGGCCCCCGGATGAAGCTCTACGATGCAGAAGGTAATCCCATTGATGTACCCGAACCGCTGCGTGAGGTAGCGCGTCTGCTCGATGGGGGTAGCGTAGTCGCCATCAAGGGAATAGGGGGAATTCACATAGCATCGAAAACGACCGAGGATGGGGTACTCGCACACATACGGAAGGCATTCAACCGCTTTCAGCAACCATTTGCGGTAATGTCCAGAGATATTAGGACAATCCGAACTTTTGCAGAGGTCGGTAAAGCCGAAATTGAGTTGCTGACATCCTTTCGACGGCCGATAGTCGTGCTCCAACGCTCTAGCGATTGCATGCTTTCAGAGCTCGTGGCGCCCTGCTTGGATTCGGTAGGCGTGATGCTTCCTTACTCGGGAATTCATCACCTCATTCTGAGCTACGGCAAAGATCCGGCCTACGTCATGACGAGCGCAAATGTCGCTGGGTTGCCGATGATAATAGATAATACTGAAGCCTTCAGGAAGCTGCGCGGGGGCGTCGATTACTTCCTACTTCATGATCGGCTAATCGTCAACCGATGTGATGATTCGGTGATCAAGGAGGTCGATGGAAAGCCAGCATTTTTGAGGCGATCGCGAGGCTACGTGCCGGAGCCCGTGAAGCTCGCTTTCACGAGTGATAAAAAAGTGCTCGCAGTGGGGGCGGAGCTCAATGTGACTTGCTCGGTTCTGACGGGCGACCGGTGCTTCCCCAGTCAACATATAGGCGACACCACAAAAGTGGAAACCCTCAAATACATGCAATCAGCTGTTGAGCGGCTTATGCATCTTTTGAACTCAGACTCAGTTGACATAGTTGTCCACGATTTACACCCCAACTATGCAACGACAAGGATCGCACCGCGGATGGCAAAGAAGCTCGGAGCAAGAACCCTCGCCGTCCAACATCATCACGCTCACCTTGCCACCCTGATGGCAGAATGTGGTCTGAGCGAGTTCGTCGGCATCGCTGCAGATGGTGTTGGATATGGTCCAGATGGTACGATATGGGGTGGTGAAATCATGTTAGCAGATCTGAACTCGTTCAAACGTGTGGGCGGGCTAATGAGCCAGCGTATGCCTGGGGGTGACTTGGCGACGAGATTTCCAGCGCGCATGGTTGCGGGCATTTTATGGCGGCACCTCGGGCGTGAGGAGCTTGAGCAGGTCCTGGACGAGTTCTGCGCGAGTGGCTTCAAACGCGGGAAGCGAGAGGTGGGTATCGTCCTTCGCCAACTCGAGAGCGATTTGAATGTGTTCCAAACGAGCAGCTGCGGCAGAGTGCTTGATGCCATCGCTTGCCTGCTTGGGGTCTGCGACGAGCGAACCTACGAGGGCGAGCCGGCGATCAAGCTCGAAGCGGCTGCGAACAAGGGGGACGCAGGGGAGGTAAAACTAGAGCCCGTGATCGAAAAGGTTGACGGGATGATGGTCGTCAACACATCTCGGTTGCTTGTGGATGTGCTCGATGCCCTTCGAGCACAAGTTCCCCGCAGGCACATCGCGGCTGCGGCTCAACGAGCTATCGCTCAAGGGTTGGCATCAGTCGCTATTGATGCAGCTTCCTCTAAGGGGATTGAGGTTGTTGGAGGGTCAGGTGGGGTGTTCTATAACAGAGCGATCACCGCAGCAGTGCGCAAGGAAGTCGAGAAAGCTGGATTGAGATTTGTTCAACACGAGCTTCTGCCTCCGGGTGATGGTGGCATCTCCGTCGGACAGGCGATCATCGCAGCGGCTATAAAAGTTCATACACCCATGACCCAGAAGGCCACTAAAATTGAGTTGTAAGCATTGTGGACTAGAATAGCTCCAGCCAGTCCGCTTACCAGATAACAGGCTCCGAGCAGGGCCCCCGCCCCGAGCAAAGGTATCGCGAACGCCGGATAAGTACCGGGATTTGAGAGGTGGAATGCAGCAAAGATGAGGGTCGAGACTATCACCCCGATCCATTTCGAGCGAGTCCGCCGTGCCACTTCCTCGAGTAGAATTCCCCTGAATATCCACTCCTCAAAGATCGGCAGCACATTAACCACCACGAGCAACAGCAACGGATACTGCTCTTGGAGCGCCGTGAAAGGGTACTCCTCCCTCGAGTACAGCTCCACCCCTGCCTCACGAAGCACCTCTCCCACGATGGTGGCCATGACGAGCGTCGCAGCGGTAAATGCAAGCACAATCGAAATAAGCCTGACCCACTCCCGCCTCTGCATTCGCCGCGCAACGGGTAGCCAACGGCGTGGACGTATCCGTTCGAGGTAAGAGGGCCTCAACACAACGAGCTTGCCGACCACGAGGCCGAGCGCGACGCCGGCCACGAGGATTCTAGCGAGGTCGAGCCAGAGCAACTAAATCACGGAGCATACTTTTTAGAGAGCTTCTCGTAGCGCCGCTCTAGGGCTGTGCCTACCTTTATCGTCCAAGTGGGCTTGTTTTCCCGCTGTCTGCGCTCGACCTTTCCCTCCTCAGCCAGCCTGAAGAGGTCGACCCGTAGGCGGACGATGTCGATCCCAGTTTGCTGGGAGAGCTCCTCGAGGGTGAGCGCGACTCCAGCCTCTCTTAATGCCTTGAGGATTTCTTCCCTTCGCATGTTTTCATCCCTCCTTCAACTTTTCGAGCACTTCGAGGATAGATTTGATACGATCGAGCAGCTCCAGGGTCTTGGCGTGGTCAGTCTCCTTTTCGAGCTGATCAGCGAGCGCATTGAGCTTGGCACGCAGGATGCCTTCGACTTTCTCGGTGGGGGCAGCTTTGGGCTTAGCCTCAGCTTTCACGGCTTCGGTCCTCTCACCACAGACGGGGCAGACGACTTTACCCTTGAACTCGAAGAGAGGCCCCTTGCAGGTGCCGCAATGCACAGAAAGCATTTTCCCCCCGCCGAGGAGCATCTCCGTCATTTTCGCTATTCTCTCGTCCTGCATCTAACCCCAAACCCTTTATGAGGCCTCCTCCTTAAAATTAAGTGGATTGGACATGCGAACGGGTGATAACCGTGTCCTCAGATGCCAAGCTAAGGCAGGTAGCGGAAATTATGGCGCGCGTGGCAGAGGACACTTCAGTCCCCCGCAACATCCGAAGAGCTGCTAACGAAGCTAGAGACGCTCTGTTGAAGAAGGAGGGCGATTCCGTGGTCAAGGCTTCTTCTGCGACGATGATACTCGAGGAGATAAGCAATGACCCGAATATGCCCATCCACACCCGAACGACGATATGGGGCGCTCTCAGCGTCTTGGAGACAATCCGCGAGTGAGGTTAGCCACTTTTGCGACACTCTCGACCGCCTCTGCCATGAGAATGCCTCGTGCGGCATGTGCTTAGTCGTTATCAGCCCGTGCTTTTTCACGATAAGTTTCTACGAGATGTTAGAAACTATTATAGCCTAGGGGGTTTCTTAATTTTTGGTTTAGAATCTTGGTGATCCCGTGGAGTTGGACTTGAAGCCCTTTGTCCAGACCCTCAGGGAAAAGGATACAAAAAAGGCTAGGGAATGGCTCGAGCAAATTAAGAGCAGAGTTGGCACTAATGATGAGTTCGAACGAGGCTACCTGCTGGCGCTGCGGGGCATGGTTGCGGCCCTTGAGGCCGGAGGAGAGCTATCGGTAATTAAGCGCGTGGTGGATGGAGAATACAAACAGGAACAAATTGTAGAACTCCTTAAAAGCGCGCGTAAGAGGCTTTCACAAAAGTTTAGACCCAAGGATGAACAGGGTTTTGACACTGCGTTGGTTGAGGTGTTTCAGGAATTCTCTGGAGAAAATACTTAATCATTCTATCGTGGCGTGGCGTGCTCTGAGTTCCTCTTCTTTTCTACCTAGCTTGATCATGAGGCTTGCGATTATACTATCTAGGAAGACTAGTGCCGTGACTTCAAAGAGCGTATCAAGGGGAGCGAGCGAGGCGTATTCGCCGGCTAGCTCCCGCTTCATGAATTTTGATATTCGCGCCACTCTTCTTCGCCCGGGTAGGATGACAACATCGTCCGCGAGATTCGCTAGGGTAGATTTCGGATAGGAGGTTATTGCAACTACTTTTGTGCCCACTCTCTTCGCTATCTTTGCGGCCTCAACGATCAAGTCCGTTTCACCAGACCCCGAAAGAGCAATTAGCAGGTCATCACCTCGCAGAGACGGTGTGATGGTTTCCCCCCACGACATAGACATCGATATTTAAGTGCATCAAACGCATAGCGAAAGCCTTCACCACTAATCCAGAGCGCCCAGCTCCCACAACGAATACCCGCTTAGCGCTGAGCAAGGCCTTTATAAAATTGTCTATCTGTATTTTTCTGAATTTTTTTGATGTATCTTGGAGGTGTTCGACAATTTCATGCATCGCGTGCCGGGTTTCCCGCATCCTACCACCATTAAGCATCGGATGTTTGAATTTTAAACCTAAGGTCCCAATCTTAGCCCAGCAAATCCTTTATAAACTTTCGGCAAGGGTATACCGCTGGAGGTTGAACGATGCTACATTTCTTGGGCTTCATCTTGCTCGCCCTAGGCGCGGTGATGCTGGCGCCGATCCTAGTGGCATTTCTAGCCAACGAAGCCTACTTGTTGCCGTATTTCATAATCCCCGCAGCCATCGCCCTCGCGCTGGGGGTTTTCCTCAGGCGGCGTTTTCAGCCCACGGAGATAACCCTAGGCAAGGCAATGGTACTCGTTGCCTTCGGTTGGATCATCTTCGCGGCATTTGGCTCGATGCCCTACATCTTCGGCAACAACATGCCGATCGAGGACGCTTACTTCGAGAGCATGTCGGGTTTCACGGCTACCGGCTTGACGATGATCTCTAACGTCGAAGGAGTTGCCCCTACCATCCTCTTCTGGCGCAGCTTGACCGAATGGGTGGGCGGCATGGGTGTGATCGTCCTTTTCTTAGCAGCTCTCATCGGTGCGGGAAGGGCGGCTCGAAAGATGTACGTCGCCGAAGCGCGAGTCGAGCGCATCGAGCCAAGCATTCGAGAAACCGCCCGTTCCTTATGGAAGATATACGTACTGTTTACTCTTCTGGGCATCGTCGGGTTGTACTTCGCAGGGGCACCCAACATGTCGCTTTTTGAGGCAGTTAACCACTCGATGACGGGAATCGCAACCGGCGGGTTCACCGTGCGCAACGCGAGTTTCGCTGGGTACGGCTTTCCGGTGCTTGCAGTTACAATTTTGATAATGATGGCGGGCGCGACAAGCTTCGTGGTCCACCGAAAGATCATGGCCGGGCACTGGCGGGAACTCTTCCGAAACATCGAGGTTCGGTTAATGCTCGTGCTGACAGCGCTGGCGACACTTTTGCTTGTGTGGAGCGTGGGGTTGCAGGACGCGTTATTTCAATCTTCCTCTGCCCTGACAGGGACGGGATTCTCCACAGCCACCCTCTCGACATGGGGGGATCCCCAGAAGGGCCTGCTCACGATTCTCATGGTTATAGGTGGTGGATATGGTTCGACTTCGAGCGCGATCAAGCTCATCCGAACCGTGATCATTGTCATGGCGGTCCACTGGATGATCAAGCGAAGCTTTCTGCCTGAGCGAGCGGTTGTGCCAATGAAAATATCAGGTAGGATTTACAGCGAACAGGAGATGATGGAAACCGCCATTTATGCATTCCTCTACATTATCGTGTTGATAAGCGGTGCAATAGTGTTGATGGCGGTGGGCAACCCAGCCATGAACTCGATATTTGAGTCGGCCTCAGCCCAAGGAAACGTTGGCTTATCTGTGGGAATAACTTCAGCAGCGATGCCCCTGGCAGGGAAGATAAGCATGACAGTTCAAATGCTAGTCGGACGCCTCGAGATAATCCCCGTGATAGCATTCGTCAGCTATTTAATAGCTAAGGTGCCTCGCCCTCGGCGGAAGCCCTTCTAGATGGCGGACGCACGAAGAGGCGGTATTTGTCGACGCCCTCTAACTCCATGATTATCCGTTTCGCGATCAAGCTTTTCGGATTAGTTAGCCCCTTCACCCTTTTTTTTAAATCTTCGAAGTCCGCGAATAGACCATTCTTCCTCTCCTCGATGATCGCCCACATGAGTTTCTTTCCTATCCCCGGGATGAGCTCGAGTTGGTGGAAGCGCATGGTCAGGGGCGCGGCGCGATTGAAAAACTCTATGAACCGCTCTGGGGCCTCGTTGATTAGTCCTTCTATGGCAACCGGTAGCTCTGCCTTCGCCGCAGCTGTGAGTTCCTCGTAACCCACGCGGCGTTTGATTCGTTCGACCTTGTCCCGCTCGCCCTTGCCTATAAAGACGTGTTCGTGAAGGGTAAACGTTACCCCTGTCATGGGGACGATTTCAAGCAGGGTGAAAAACGTGTCACCAAGAATCTGAGCTATGGGCTCACGCAGGTGAATTGGCCTAGGATCGTTCGGGTGCCCTTGGGACAGGAAATCCAATACTACGCCTCGGTCCTCATACTTCTTATCGACCAAGAACACGCGCCTCCAACTAACTGAGAATTACTTCCGGTACTTGTTTATTAGCTCTAAAATTTTCTTGATGTCTTCTTCTTCAAGCATCGTTCGTTCCTTCGCGAAAATGAGCTCCACATCCTCCTTTCTCTCGGGCATCAGGTCGACGAGTGCAACCGCTTGATGTTCCCTGATCTTCTCGAGCTTGAGCAATTCACCGATCAGTTCTTCTGTTTTTTTGACGTCCAGTTTCGCAAATTTTTGTGCGTAATCGTAAGTGAGTCGTTGTCCGTACTCTAGCTCTCCCTGCTTTTTCTGTTTTTCGAGGATTTCAAACACTTTGGCCAGCGGCACGGGTTTTTCACCCGTTACCTCTTTTCCTATCATCTTGCCCCCACCGCTCTAAGGTGTTCTGGGCGGGAAATAACCTTTTTGATGGACCCTCCATCTCTGATCTCGACCACGTAAGCTCGCCCACGACGCTCTTGAACGACTCCAATCCTGCCGTGGTACCGTGGGTGGGGCTGCCCCTTCACGACGCTCGGGTCAAGGATGATTGCAACCTTCGTGCCAGATCCAAGCTCTTGAATCACTCGACTCACTGGCGAAAGCCCGCGCTCACGAACATGCTTGGTGAGCTTTCCTCTGCTCTTGCTTCGATAACCTTTCGACCTTTTAGCCATAGTAACACCATAAGCAATAGGCTCTCCTAACACATCTAAACTACTCGTCCTCACTTAAGAACTTTTTCCGCCAGCTCCCTTTGTCTCGAAGTTAGGGGACATTTCCTTCGGCAATTGTTTTATGAGCTTCGCGAACGGGCCGAATTTTGGCCCCCGTCCTTTTACCATCGTTTTGATCAACTTTCTCATGAGTTCATATTGTTTCAACAATTCCTTAACATCTGCCTCGCCCGTACCTGAGCCTTGGGCTATCCGACGAATCCGTGAGGCGTTGAGCACCTTCGGGTTTTCGAGCTCCTCAGGAGTCATCGACTGCATGATCACCTTAAAATGCTTTAGTTTCTCCTCCCCCACACGCATCTGTTCTTCAGGTATAGCTACTCCTAGTCCCGGGATCATCTGCATGAGCTTCTTGAGTGGGCCCATCTTACCCATCATCTCGAGCTGGCTGTAAACGTCTTGCAAGGTGAGCTTGCCCGCGAGGATTGCTTTCATGTCGGCAGGCTTCACCTCTTCGGCCCTTGCGGTCTCCTCGATCCGCTTCAGTAATGTCTCAATGTCGCCCATCCCGAGTAGGCGAGCCACGAAGCGCTCGGGCACAAAAGGCTCGATGTCATCTAGGTGTTCGCCGACGCCTATGAACTTAATAGGAGCCCCCGTGGCCGCAACCGCCGAGAGTGCTCCCCCACCTTTTGCAGTGCCATCCAGCTTGGTAATCAAAATCGAGCCTATGTCCGTTGCGGCTTTGAATGCGACAGCCTGCTCCTTTGCCTGTTGCCCTATTGTCCCATCCACGACAAGCATGATTTC
>CAYSRF010000020.1:0-13270 GCA_964433595.1 Hadarchaeota archaeon (SeqCode)
AAGCCCGTAAAGAGGGCTTGATCACAGACTATTATGTTTTCCACTGCGGCGACGACCTAGAGCTATTGATGACTCATGGAAATGGAGAAAACAACCCGAAGATACATGAGCTTGCGTGGAACACGTTTACAGAAATAAATGAAACCGTCTCTAAGCCGCTAAAGCTTTACGCGGCTGGGCAAGACCTGCTGGCCGAAGCCTTCTCAGGCAACGTGAAAGGCATGGGACCGGGTGTTGCTGAAATGGAGATAGAAGAAAGAAAGAGCGAACCCATAGTAGTTTTTGCCGCTGACAAGACAGAACCCGGTGCATGGAACTTTCCGCTATTCAAGATATTCGCGGATCCTTCTAGCACCGCGGGCTTAGTAATCGATCCGGCCCTACATGGCGGCTTCACATT
Organism: Hadarchaeota archaeon (SeqCode); assembly: GCA_964433595.1. Taxonomy (GTDB): domain Archaea; phylum Hadarchaeota; class Hadarchaeia; order Hadarchaeales; family Hadarchaeaceae; genus DG-33. The sequence continues at coordinate 401 of CAYSRF010000020.1, forward strand.
CAGAGTAATGGACGTCATGGAAAACAAAACCGTAGACTTAGTATGTCCGGCGGAGATGTATGACTTGATTGCTTTGATAGGTACTCCGGGACGCTACGTGATCGAAAGGATATACCGTTCATCGGACAAACTGCTGGCGTCTGTGGCGAGCACTTCTAGGTTAAGCCTCATCGCAGGGCGGTACGTCGGAAAGGACGACCCAGTCTGCATTGTAAGAGGACAACGCGGCCTGCCGTCCGTAGGCGAAATATTGGCGCCTTTCGGCATGCCTCACCTAGTAGCTGGCTGGATGAGAGGCAGCCACCACGGGCCTTTGATGCCGGTCAGGCTAGAAGATGCAAAATGCAGCTTTTTCGATGGACCTCCAAGAGTTGTGGCCTTAGGTTTGCAGATCTCAAACGGGCATATAGTTGGGCTAAGCGGGAACGAACCGGCAGACCTCTTTAACGACCCGGCGTTCGATAAGGCTAGGGCCACAGCGAATGAAATAGCCGATTATATGAGACGCCAAGGAGAATTCATGCCAGCTAGGCTTGGCCCGGATGAGATGGAGTACACAACGCTACCGCAAGTGCTAGACCACCTAAAGGATCGCTTCAAGCCAATCGCTTGAATGTGTCTTTTTCTTTTAGCTGAAAAAAATGCTGTCCATTCAGCACTGCTCAATCTTTTTGGGGTAAGTATTTTTCGACAAGCTTTTCCCAATTGATCCTAAACATTGCGACGACGACTAAGATGAGCAAAATTGTCGTTATCACGGCAATTACCAATTCTGCTCCCGCTGCGGCCCCGACATGAGTGATAATCAAAGACATGAGGAACTTCCCTGTCACGCATGGGATAAACACTTTCCAGAGGCTGTAGCGCATCAGACCAAGCGGGATGAAGAGGAGGTCATCTGGCAGAGGTGTCAGGGCGAAGATGAAAACTGCTGGCATCCCAAAACGATCGAAAATTCTTAACATCGCATTAAAACGACGGTCGTACTTCTTACTCATCACCTTTCTACCTGCATAACCAACCCCGTAGCCGACGAGTTCACCAATTGCCGCCCCAACGCCAGCAGCTATGGCAAGCAAAAGCGGATCGAATTGGCCGCTGGCGCTAACGGTTATCAAAACCACGGTATACGGAATTGGGATGATAATAGATGCGGCGCCGATGAAACTGAGCAGAAAGATACCCAGGTAGCCGAGTTCGCCCAGAGCACTGAACATCGCGTAAAGATCCTCGCGGGCAAAAAACACTGCTGCTAGTGCAATAATCACAATGAGAAAAAACGCGAGCAGCAAGGCCCTTCGTAGAGTAAATTTCTTCATTTGGATCACACAGCTAGGGCTTGCCAATCCTGCAGCTGATCTCCCTTCAAGCGGCTTCCCCACTACGTTGAAATCCTTCACCCTCACTATATCCTCGGGAGTACGGTGGCGAGATTTCACGAATCAAGGTATTTTTGAAAGCTATGAAGTTATGGACGATACTAGGTTTGATGTGGACCTTTGCCTTCTTTCTGAATTGTCTTCGCTTGCCCTTCTCGAATTCAACCCATCCAGCACCGCTTAATACGTGAAAGGTCTCATTCTTAACTTTGTAATAATGAAGCGAGGTTCGATAACCAGCCATGATGAAGAGCAACTCTTCCATGCGCTTGCTCAACCCCCGCACAGGACCATGCCTATCACTTGGCCACCTGATGTGGTTTTTACCCTGCTCGCTAAATAACTAACTTGTGGGAAATGAATGTCTGGGGCAAAACAACGGCCTGATGTCTTCATCATCGTGCCGACTTACAACAAACGAGAAACCACAGAAAGAAACCAGCTAAATTCGAGGTGACTAAATGCGAATAGGTTTTTTCACTGACACCTTCCTTCCGCAGCGAAACGGAGTAGTGTCCTCAATTCTAAGCTTTGGCCCAGAGTTGGTAAGACGGGGACACGAAGTCATCGTTTTTTGCCCAAAATCAAACGTGAAAGAGTACAGTGGGATGGAAGTTCACTCGTACCCTTCTGTGACCTTCAGACCCTATCCCGAGTTTAAAATAGCCGTTCCTAGAGGCAGCGGTGGCCTCCCAAAACTCGATATCGTCCACACCCACGGTCCCTTCTTGCTTGGCGTTTTCGGACTGAGGGTTGCGAAAAAGCAGGGCGTACCCCGAGTGTCGACCTTTCATACCATACTCTCCGAATACGTTCGATACCTCTCTAGGTTTGGGCATGGGATCCTCAGAAGAATCACGTGGAGGTACTGCAGACTATACTACAGTCGATGCCACAAAATCATCGCTCCCACCAACGCGTTGAAGAAGATTTTGCTGCAGCACCAAATCAAAAAGCCAGTTGCCGTTGTGCCTACCGGCATCGACCTCGACTTCTTCAAGCCGATCGAGAAGAAAAAAGCTAAGAAAAAACTTGGAATTAGTGATGAGCAGGTTTTCCTAATGCTCGGTAGGCTTGGATTCGAGAAAAATATCGACACCGTGCTTCACGCGTTTAAAGATGTCAATGCAAAATTGATCATCGCTGGAAGAGGGCCAGCTGAACGGGAACTCAAAAATCTTAGGAAGAAGCTTGGCCTCCAGAAAAAAGTTTCCTTCAAGGGATATGTCCCTGAAAAATTGAAACCTATTTACTACTCGGCGGCGGACGCATTTATAATAGCATCGACGAGCGAAACCCAAGCGGTGGTCGTGGTGGAGGCTATGGCCTGCGGCACCTCAGTGGTGGGCGCAAATTCGCTCGCAATCCCGGAAATAGTGTCCGATGGGAAAAATGGCCGTCTTTTTGAGCCGGGGAAAGTCGAACAACTTTCGGAAATTCTGCGATCTTATGAACCCTGCGAGAAAATGCAAACTCACGCTTTAAAAACCGGGCAAAAATTTTCAGTAGAAAAATGTACCGATAGACTAGAAAAATTTTACAGAAGTCTTTCGTAAACTTCAATTAGCTTATCAACTACCTCCTTGAGATCTCTCCTCTCTGCTCCTTTCTCTCGCTTTCAAGTGAACAAAGAGCAAAATATATGCCATACCAGTTAATGAAAATGCTTGAGGAGGTGTGATGTTTGGTTCGCGTATTGCTGATTAACCCTCCGCTCAAAACGCAGATGACGGGAGTACTGTTTACAAACATGTGCGAACCCCTCGGCTTGCTCTACATGGCTGCGGTACTCGAGCAGCACGGAATAGAGGCCAGAGTTATAGATGGGATCGGCGAGGGGCTCACGCATGAGGAGCTAGAGAACAGGATTGCTGAGTTTGATCCTGATGTAGTTGGAATCGCGTGTATGATGACTGAAACATACTCTGATTCTGCCGAAACGGCGAGGATAGCAAGACGGGCTGCTCCAAAAGCGAAGATAATCTTAGGGGGACACAACGCCTCGTTCGTGGCAGACAAAATCATCGAGAATCTACCTGAAGCGGATTACATCGTCGTCGGAGAGGGGGAGTATACATTTCTGGAACTGGTGCGATCAATAAGCAATAAAAGCGACATCAGACGGGTAAAAGGCGTGATGTACAGAAACAACGATAGAGCGACCTTCACAGGGGTTAGAGAACCCATTCAAAATTTGGATGAACTTCCATTCCCGGCTAAACACCTACTATCGCAGAATGCCCGCTACGGACACTTTTGGTCCAGAGGACACAGAATAGCACTCAAAAATCTTTCGGGGATGATCACCAGCCGCGGATGTCCCTTTGGGTGCACATTCTGTTCCTGCACCGTCTTCTCGGGCAGGAAAATAAGGGCAAGATCACCGGAAAATGTGGTAAAAGAGATGGAGTATCTTGTCAACGAACGTGGCGTAGAGCAAATATTCATCGTGGACGATAATTTCACATGTTTCCCAAAACGCGTTATGAAGATATGCCAACTGATCAAAGAGCGTGGGCTAGAGTTCGACTGGTTCTGCGAGGGCAGGGTCGATACAGCATCCGAAGAGATGTATAAAAGCATGGCTGATGCTGGCTGCTGGCTGATCTTCCTCGGCTTGGAGAGTGGAAGCCAACGCATCTTAGATTATTACAAAAAGAAGACCACCGTAGAGAAAGGGTGGCACGCCGTAGCCCTGGCTCAAAAAGCGGGCATAGATGTGCTCGGCTCATTTATAGTTGGGAGCCCAATCGAGACCGAGGAAGATTATCAAAAAACACTCGATTTTATTACCCACGCTAACATGGACATGATAAGCGTGAGCACGCTGAAAGTGCTACCGGGTACCGAGCTCTGGCGGGAGTTCGAAGCAAACGGCGCAATTAGACCCGAGGACTGGAACAAATATTTTGATATATCCGACCTGTACGATGGGAATCCAAGGGAAAAGGTACGTCGATGGAGGAAGACCGCCGAACACAAGTTTTACTTCCGCCCAAATTACATTATTAAGGAAATAGGGCGAACGCTCAGACGACGTAGACACATTATATCTTATGTAATGAGAAACCTCTAGTCTACCCTTCACTTAATCATCATCCATCGGATCATGGCCCTTACGGGACAATGCTATCTCTCCTTGGTCTCTTGCCTAACGGATTTCTAGTTCGCGGGTCGCTCCCAAGTGACAGTTGTGTTGGCGAAATAATTCCACAGCGTTGCGCCGGCTATTCCGAACAGCGCGGATATGGGGTAATAGAGCCCAAAGAACTCTGTCAATGTTCCCAATATCATGACATTAATCACCAGCCCTTCGGCGGAGATGACATTGAACTTCGCCGCACGTCCGAGCAGCGGTCTAGCCGAGCGGTCGGTCACCCGATCGCTGAAGGTCCAGAGCTAATTCAAGGTGAAGTTAGTAAGAATCGAGGTCTCCACGCTGAACACAGCTGAAACGAGACAATGAATGCCTAGGTATTCCGTGAGTACCCACAGCAGTTCTAGGCTAACTCCCACACTACTCAGACCCACCGCACAAAACTTCAGGAAGCGTTTACTCTCGAGCCTCTTGTCTATTGCACTGAAACTTTTGCAATGACCTTAACGAACACCCAAGTTTGCTTATAACATTCCCACTATATTTTTATGGCGTTCACCCAAATGAGAAGGTGGTGTAACTGGTTCGGAAATTTGGGCTAACAAAGACGAGAGTTTTCATCCTATTCTTTCTCATCCTAGGTTCTGTAGTCACCATTCTCGCGAGCCTAAACGACTTGGATTCTAACCTACACCTCGACTACGTGAGAGAGATCCAGGAGTCAGGCGGAGTCCCTGTTTACCATCCTCACCTCTTCCAAAGCAGCGCCACCCAAGTTCCTTTTCCCTACCCCATAGGGTATCATCTTACGATGGCTGCACTCCCCCATTGGGTCTCGCTCTACAAGGTTCTGGGGGTTGTATTTGCTGGAGTATCGCTCATTCTAGTAATCAAACTCCACAAACTCTTCGGGTTCGGAAGAAACCTAGCGGTGATTACACCACTCGTCCTATCCCTCTCCTTCTCCAGATTCACTATTGTTCCACATCCAGATACGTTCGCCTTAATGCTAGTTCTCCTGAGTACCTATGCCACACTCAAATACATCCTCGAAGGGAAGTCTGTCTATGTCGCGCTTGCAGTTGGCTTTGGCTTCTATGCTAGCATAACTAGAGAAATCGCGCTAATGACGCTTCTCTTCGTGTGGCTTGTGCTATGGTTAAAATACAATAATCAACGGACGAGGTTGTTTCAGGTACTTATCCCTATAATCCTTCTCACAAGTCTTGGTTATTATTTAGTCAATCCTGTATTGCGAGGGACCAACCTCCTCTACCCCCTCCAGGGATCACTCGACCCGAAGGCGTACGGGTGGTATATGAGTCATCTCTCTTTCTGGAACATTTTAGTTCATGGATACCTCCTACAAACACTTGGAATAATTGTCGTCGCTTTCACCGCATTTATCCCCCTGTTTTTGACCAAACCTCAGGACCGAACTCTAGCATTAGTATTCGGGAGTCAGATCATGCTCATTTTCATCCTGATGCCCAGCGTAGCGGGTCTGGCTAGGTACGTAATGTTCACGTTGCCGTTTCTAACAATCGCTTATGGGAATATTTTCAAGAACTGCAAACGGTGGTTGCCTGCCTTGTTTGTAGGGGCACTAATCCTTTATCCGGTTCAGGGGCTCCACTTAAATGCGCGGATCCCTAACGATTTTGACGATATCACCCGCCATCTCGACGAAAATGATTTCGTGTTAACAAGAGAACAGGCGCAGCTTGCATATAGAATTGGATGTCGCGCAGGTTGGACGGCATTGTTCTGGAGCGGAGACCTATACGATACCTTCGAAAACGTTGAAAAACTCGAAAACTTCATCACGAAACATGGAGTAACGCATGTTCTAATCGATAAAGGGCTGATCATTCCGGCTGACAGCCCGATGATTGGAGAAGAAGCCGTAAAGTATCCTCAAGACTGGGTAGACAAGATCGAAAACATTGGCTTAAAGATCGATGAGACCGAGCACTACATCCTGTACGAGGTATAACCCGTGAAAAAAATCAGCGTGATTGTCTCCATCTACAATGAGCGCAAAGCTCATCGACCTAGACAAACAAAGCTCATAGGATAATTAGCCAGTAGTAAACCACCTGAAAAATATAAAGTATGTAACGGCGCCTTAAAACTCAGGAGGATGTTGGGGGAGATGAAAAAATCAATAAGAAAACGGCGTCGACGGCAATTAACGCTTCTCGCAGCTCTTTCTTTCCTATCTTTGCTTTAACTAGTGCGCACCTAAGCGACCTAAGATGATATGGATACTGGTTGGAGGAAAATTCATGACGGAAAAAATAAACGAGGAAAAAGAAGAAGTACTCCTTTCCCTAGTATTGCCCGCCTATAATGAGGGGGACACTCTCGATAAGTGCACCACACTAACTCTCGAAGCATTAGATCGATTCTTGAATAAAAAAGATTATGAAATCATTATCGTTGAGGATGGGTCAACGGATAAAACACCAGAGGTAGCTAAAAAGTTGGCAGAAAAATTCGGTCAAGTTAGGTATTTTCATAGTGACGGAAGACTTGGTAAAGGTAAAGCATTAACCAAGGCCTTCAGAGAAGGAAAAGGGAGAATATTCGCCTTTATGGATGTCGATCTTGCAACTGATTTACAGCATCTCCCTGAATTGATCAAAGCAGTTGATGAAGAAGGCTACGATATCTGTATAGGATCCAGGCTTCTTCCTAACAGCAAGGTAGATAGGGGGATCAGAAAAACTATCACCAGCAAAGTGTTTAATAAACTTGTTAGGCTACTTCTTGGTTCCAATTTACAAGATCATCAGTGCGGATTCAAAGCCTTTAGAAGAGATATTTTTGAGAACTTGGCTTCGAAGGTAAAAAGTGACCATTTCTTCTGGGACTCAGAATTTTTAGTAAGGGCTCAGAATCATGGCTACCGAGTGAAAGAGATTCCGGTAAGGTGGAAAGATGAGGGAGAAAGCAAGGTGTCTCTTAGGGATCACTTTAATATGGCGCAACGGCTTTTGCAGACCTTTGGAGAACTCAAGATCCAACCGTTGCTCACGAAGAGGCTGATCCCCTTCGCCTTAATCGGTGTTTTTGGTGCAGTCCTCAACACTGGGCTTCTCTTCGTCCTAACGGAATTTCTTGATCTTTTCTATCTTCTCTCGAGCGCAATCGCAGTAGAGATTTGCATCATCGCTCAGTTCGTTATGAATGACAGATTCACTTTTACCGATATCAAGACGTCTGGAGCTAAACAATTTCTTACTAGACTAACTAAGAGTAATTTGATAAGGTTGACGACTCTTTGTGGACACATTGGTCTCCTTTATACGTTTACTGAAATTTTTGGGATATACTATTTGGTGAGCAATCTAATAGCCATTATTATTATTTTCGGTGCAAATTATCTGCTTGAAAGTAAAATTACCTGGAGAACGACTTTTTACCCTCAATAAGACACCTTCGTTGACCGGAAGCGTGGCAAGTCGAAGCTGGGAATGCATGATATCCTCAGCTTCCTGAAGCTCGCGATCAAACTTGGCTTGAAGGATGAAATTGAGCCGCAGCGGCGCTAGGCAACGAAAATTAAGTATGTAATGAGAAACCTCTAGTCTACCCTTCACTTAATCATCATCCATTGGATCATGGCCCTTACGGGACAATGCTATCTCCTTCATCGATTTGAATCTAGCTTTTTTCGAGAGCAAGTATTCTATTACTTTATCCAGCCTACGCAACGCGACTTCGCCGGTAGCAAATCTGCGATCAAACGGGACCCCGGTTACTTTGACAAATTCCCAAGGGTGATAGTCCAAAACCGTCAGCGGCAATGCAGCCAAGCATAAACGCAACACGCGCGTAGAAAATCCCGGTGGTAAACGAAGAAAACTGGAGGGCCACGTATTGCGGATTTCAACCAATCCAAAACGAGTAGGATCTGGACCGATCCTGTAGTATGCATTTGATGCGTCGTAAAGGTAACCCACTCGCTTAAGAGCCGCGAAGGTGTGAGTGCTCGGTCTGAAGTTTGGTGCCCTGAACCCCAATATCTTCTGCCCGGTGATTTCGGTCAGAATCTTCGTCGCTAGCTCAATCCTCCGAAGCTGTTCTTTTGCGCCCAACTTGTCAAATCTTTCGTGTTCGTACCCATGACAGCCAACTTCATGCTCACGCGAAACCCTGCTAATCAATTTTGGGAACTTCTTGGCTGCTTGACCCGTCACAAAAAACGTGGCAGGGACCCCATGCTTCGAAAGTAAATCCAACAGGAGAGGTAATCCCTTCTCCAAGCCCCGCCATGTGCTTAAAGTCGATGGAACATCATGTTCAACATCAACTGTGAAAGCAACGTCAGGCATGTTCCTCACATATTTTCTCGTAAAGATCTAGAGTTCGCCTAGCGGTGGTTTTTAAGCTGAACTTGCGCGCGGTTTTCATGCCGTTCTCGCGAAGGCGCTCCGCCAGCTGTCTATCTTTGAGCACGCGCAAAATCGCATCCGCCATGCCACCCTCATCTCCCGGCCGAAACATCAATCCGTTGGAACCATCCACGATAATTTCGGGCATACCTCCCGCTCGGGGGCACACCACGGGGGTACCCACGGCTGCGGCTTCTACCGCCGCGCGGCCGAACGCTTCAACCGTTGAAGGCAAAACAAAAACATCCGCAGCTGCCATCAGCTCCGCCACCTTTTCCCGCGACAGCGCCCCCACCATGAATACCGATTTCTCCACGCCCAACCCCTCGATTTGGGCCTGCAAATTTTTCGCTTCTGGACCCCGGCCCGCGATTACCAGTTTGGCGTCGGGTATGGCCTTGAGAACCCTTGCGAATGCGGTCACGAGATAGCCCGGCCCTTTTCGCTTGACCAATCGTATCGCTGTCGCGACGAGCGGTTCGTCCTTAATACCAAGCCGTTTTCGCATAGGGGAACCATCCACACTTGGATTGAATTTCGATAAATCGACGCCATTTAATATCACTACGGTCTTGTGGAGTGGAACCCCTAAAGCGTGGCAAAATCGGGCCGCGGCTTTACTCACCGTTATCACACGGTTCGTGTGGCGAAGCGTGAAAACAATAGGTTGATAGATGAGCCTCCATAGGCCGGTCGATTCATGGACGGAGCGACAGGTCACCACCGAGGGGATCCTGCATTTCTTGGCAAAATACACCGACGCAAGCGACATGGGTGAATACAAATCTTGACCATGGACAATATCGAAACTTCCATATTTGATGCACCGGTAAAGGCGATAGATAAGACCAGCCGAGGCCCCACGGTTTAACTTAGGTATGACGAAACCATTCAAGCGCCTGACCTCAACCCCGTCGATTTCTTCCTCCGCTGGCTGGCCAGGGTAGGCGTGAGTAATCACAACCGGCTCGGCACCTAACTTGACCAAGGCTGCACTTAGCTCCATCGTAGAAGCTGGTGATCCTCCGATAGCCGGATAAAATTCATCAGCAGTCATCGCGATGCGCATTGTGCCACCTTAAAAACTACTTTGACACTGCACTAATAAATGACCTTGAAACCATGACAAAAAACTTAGAACAACCATTCTAGACACTTGCAGAAAAATCTCCAAAGGAGCTTCTCAGTGTTCTATTTATCAGTTTTTATGCTAAGGGGATGGATAGATGTAATCATGGAAAAACATAAAATTACTATCGTGGGCGGGGCAGGCTTCGTTGGCTCAGCGCTGGCTAGATATTTTAGCAAGGAAATTAAGGTACGAGTCTTAGATAAAAATCCTTTGCCGGAGAGCCTCGAAGAAAAAGTTGAGTATCAGCAATGTGACATCCGAAGTTACGATGAAGTAGAACAAGGTCTTAAAAATACTGATCTAGTGATACACACCGCGATAGTGCAAATACCATTAATAAACGAGACAAAAAGGCTCGGTTATGAAGTAAATGTGCTAGGAACCCAAAACATATGTAAGGTTGTAGATAAGAGTCCATCAGTTAAAGGCATGATCCTTGCAGGATCGTGGCACCTCTTCGGCGAAAGAGGCCTAAAAGGTGTGATAGACGAAGGTTTCGGCTTTAGACCCGATAAAGTCGAAGACCGGGCGCGCTTATACGCGTTTTCGAAAATAATCCAAGAAACGGTGACCAGATTTTACGACGAAATGTCGGAGAAAATTTACGGGGTAATTCGCATGGGTACAGTATTGGGCGAAGGAATGCCCAAAAAAACCGCCGCGAACTTGTTCATAACAAAAGGATTGAAGGGAGAACCACTAACGCCTTACAAGCACAGCATGTATAGACCAATGCTTTACATCGATATAAACGATGTTTGTGCTGCCTTTGGGGCCTATGCAGGAAAAATATTGAGAGGCGAAGTTCCAAAGGTAGTAGATAGTTTTGCCCATATAGTTAACCTGTGCTATCCAGAGCCGATAACAATACTTGAGCTAGCGACGACGGTTAAAGACGCCATTACAGAATGCTCCAGAAACAAAATAATTCCCGAGATAAAAATCGTAGCCACGGGACAGCCAAATTTGTTCACTGCCAAAAATAAAGAGTTGATAAAAGTCGATATAAGAAAAGCGATGGAGTTACTCGAATCAAAAAAATTGAAATCCCCAAAAGAGTCTGTGGAAAGAATTGTTAAAAGCAGGACGTCGAAAACACAGTTCCCATCATGAAAGTTGAAGATTTTGTGAAACCTCCATTTTTCTCCTTCAATTTTTTCCTCGAATTTGTCTTATTATCCTCTTGACCTGATCAAAATTCTTATATATTTTTCTTCCAACTAATGCGATGGTAATCCCCACAGCTACAAAATAAAGCCACCAAGGCGATGGCAAGAACGAAATTATTCCTAAAGAACCAAGTGTCCAAAGCAGCCCAGCCATAACCGCACAAGGAGTAATTACTGCCCAAGCCAGCCATCTGTTTGCATTCACGGCATACGCCCCTATGACTGCCCACACAGAGCCGACGGTAAATGTCGCCACCAAACTCAATCCTGCCGTTGTCAAATTTCGAGCTCTTTTTCGAGTAGTCAGGAATGGGATCTCGACACCTCTCTTCTTGTAGCGCTCCAGAAAATGCTTGAATTTCTTTACAACAAACCCGATAATCCCAAACCAAATAATAACCAGCACAGCGTTTATCAATGAGATGATTACAATCGTCTGCAAGTTAGAGAACCCATTAGCCACGGCATAGGCAGTTCCTCCTATGGAGCCAAATGCCAAAGTTGATAGGAATAATCCAAATAGTTCAAGCATGTGGGATCCTCCCTATTTTTATCTTTTATCCCTGCCTTATCTCGTGCTTGACCATGCAATTCCTTTCCAACCGTTATATACTCAAATGATTAAAAACGTGTATAGGGTTAAAAATGCCTTCAGTGTTCTTCATCTACCCCCCAATTAGCTTTAGTAAAAAGAGCGCGCTGTCTGCTTATTCCCCTCCCCTGGGGGCACTTTATCTGGGAACCATCCTCAAAAATGAGGGGTACGAAGTGCACGTCATAGATGTCGAAGCAGAGCAACTATCGTTAAAACAATTAATCAAAAGGGTAAAATCAATCGATCCCGAATTTGTGGGGTTGACTTGCCTTACATACACCTTGGAATCCTGCAAAACTATAATAAAAGAGATCAGGAGGGTCACAAACTCCTATATCGCTGTTGGCGGTCCCCATACAGCTGTTGCCCCGAAAGAATCCCTCAAGGAGCTGGGGGCGGATGCATACATTATTGGGGAAGCGGAATCTATTATAAAGAAAATCGTGAAGGAAAAGCCCCGAGGCATAATTTACGCGGAAGAGATTCAAAATATCAACAGCATCCCTTTTCCCGACCGAAGCTTGGTTAAGCGTGTCAAATACGGCATTTTTTACGGTTTTAAGGTAGGAGAAGATATGACCGGGATTTTAACCACGCGGGGCTGTAAATATGGATGCACTTATTGCAATCGCCCAAAAAAATTGGATTTTAGGGTAAGATCTCCGGAAAACATTCTGCAGGAGTTAAAGGAAATCGACCGAATGGGAATCAGATCCATATGGCTGGCCGACGACAATTTCACAAACGACCCTAAAACCGTGATAAAAATTGCTCGACTAATAAAAAGAGAAAAATTAAAGTTCAATTTCTTTGGACAAGCTAGGGTAGATATCTCAAGCGAAGCTTTGTACAAAAGCATGAGAGACATGGGCGTCACCGCCCTCAGCTATGGCGTAGAATCACTTAAACCAGAAATTATCCGGTGGTACAACAAAACCAAGTACCCTGAAAAATGGCCAGCCTATGTAAGAAAAACTTTGAACCTGTGCGACAAATATGGAATCATTTTTCTCGGGAGCTTGATTTTTGGAGCCCCGATGGAAACAAAGGAAGACATGGAATATTCGATCGAATTTCTCGAGAAGAACGGGGCTGACT
>CAYSRF010000021.1:0-13102 GCA_964433595.1 Hadarchaeota archaeon (SeqCode)
ACCTGTGTCGCTGTATGCAACGATCAAATGGCAAGAGCTACCACAACTTGGCACCTTGGGATACACGGTGTCAAACGTGATCAAATTCGAGAACGATGTTACGTGGGTCAACGAATTCAGCGGCAGCGTTGCACCGTCCGTGGGTCCTTCCATGAAGATGGAAATCTTCGGTGAAAATGGGAACGCTGTGATGGTAGACGGTCCCGAGAGAGTGATTCTCTACACAGAGAAAAAAGGAGGAAAGCGGGAATGGTCTTTTGACATAACTCGACCCGAGAGATGGGGTCATAAACCACAGGACGAGTATTTCATCAGATCGGTTGTACTCGGTCGCGAGGAGCCAATCGTAAAGTTGCGGGATGCAAAAAAAGCGCTAAAAATGTCTTTAGCAATTTTTGAATCATCTAAAACCAACAGTGTAATTCACTTTGATCAGTTTTAGTAAAAAATTCTTGCTCAAATTCGTCTGATTTGTCCTTCTTTGAAATATTCGTCAGATGCAGGTTACTTTGGCTCGCGGAAAGGTCTTCATACTAACATGCATTACGCTTGAAAACTTTTATATGCCATATGAGAATACCCTCGCCAAATCGTGGAAACTCTCGTGGAACAATGGCAAAATTAATGACATCGAAATGCGTAATGAAATTTGGAGCCAAATTGATATGGTAGGTGACCTTAGACTAAGGCTCATCGTGGACATCAGTGCTCTGGTCACCCTGATAATATCCTTCTTCAGCGGAGTAATAATATGGATAATACTGCCCCGCGCCAGAACCATATTTCTGGGGATATTCAGGCATGGTTGGATTGACATTCATGTATACTCAAGCCTCGCCTTCCTATTTTTCGTGCTTATCCACCACATACTAACGTTCAAACAACTAATCACTATGGTCAAAAGATTCTTAAAACTAGAACGAGTCTAACCTGCCCAATCCATTTGCGCACTTTCCAGAGCGTCATAAATTTCCCTCAACAGCTCAGCTCGGGGCCAAGTCAGCGATTCCAGCAAGAACTCATTTTAGGGTGTGCCTCAAACAACGGCTTTCGGTTAAATTTATTCTAAGTTACCTGAAGAACCAAAGTGATGCCAAAGCGCTTCGAGTGGGTTGAACACCCATCGGACATCGGCTTTCGCGCTTACGGTCGTGACCTAGCTGAGGCCTTCGAGAACGCGGCACTTGCTCTCTTCGAGGTGATGGTCGACACGAGCAAGGTCGAGCCGCGCGAAGAGGTCAAGGTCGAAGTCGAGGCCGAGGACGAACAAGCCCTGCTTTATGACTGGCTCGAGCGTTTGCTCTACCTGCATGATGCTCAAGGACTTGTGATGTCCAAATTCAAAATCGAAGAGCTTTCCCACTTCAGGGGCGGGTTCCGAATCAAGGCTCGAGCGTGGGGGGAGCGCTTCGACCCGGCTAAACACGAGCCCAAGGTTGCGGTCAAGGCCATAACGTATCACATGATGGAGATCAAGCGCGAACGAGGGCGCTGCTCGGTGCAAGCGGTCGTCGACATTTAAAAATCGCACGTTTTTAAACCAAAAGATAATTAACATTGCAATCACTTGTTAGTTTAAGGTGCAAAAATGGTGTGGACAGGTAAGATTAAGCAAATCGACGATGTGCGATGGGAGATTCCTCAAGACTACAAGCGCGGCATGCGGGTGCCTGTGCGAGTGTACGCGGACGCGGAGCTGCTCAACGAGATGAGAAGAGACATGACACTTGAGCAAGCCGTGAACGTGTCTTTCCTGCAAGGGATTTACAAATATAGCATCACTTTGCCAGATGGTCATCAAGGGTATGGGTTCCCAATCGGCGGGGTCGCAGCAACGGATGCCGAAACCGGCGTCATAAGCCCCGGCGGTGTAGGATATGACATCAACTGTGGAGTGCGGTTGTTGCAGACGAATTTTGATAAAAAAGACGTTGAGCCGAAACTCCGCGAACTCGTAGACGCATTCTTCCGCAACGTACCCTCAGGCTTGGGTAGCAGGGGGAAAGTTAAGCTTACCTATTCCCAGCTTAACGAAGTTCTTGAGAATGGTGTAAGGTGGGCTGTCGAGAACGGTTTTGGTTGGAAAGAGGACATGGAAAGACTTGAAGAGGGAGGGTGCCTTGCCGGTGCTGATGCGAGTAAAGTGAGTCAGCGTGCAAAAGAGCGCGGTCTCCCCCAACTCGGCAGCCTTGGAAGCGGAAACCATTTTTTGGAAATTCAAGTGGTTGATAAAATTTTTGATCCAGAGGTCGCTCGGGCCTTTGGAATAACTCACGAGGGACAAGTCACGGTTATGATCCATACCGGGTCGAGAGGTCTGGGTCATCAAGTTTGCTCTGACTATTTAAGAGCCATGGAACACATCGTCAGAAAATATGGCATAACTCTCCCGGATAGAGAGCTTGTTAATGTACCAATCAATTCGCCCGAAGGGCAGGCATATTTCGCAGCGATGGCATGCGCTGCAAACTATGGCTTCACAAACAGGCAAATGATTACGCATTGGGTAAGAGAATCGTTTGAGGAAGTCTTTGGGCAGGATGCCGAAAAATTGGGCCTGCACCTTGTTTATGGGCTCGCACATAACATCGCTAAATTTGAGGAGCACAGGATTGACGGCGAGCGAAAGCGGGTCTGTGTGCACAGGAAAGGTGCCACCCGCGCGTTCCCCCCAGGGCATTCCGATGTACCCGCGAAGTACCGTGACGTTGGGCAGCCCGTGCTAATCCCCGGCGACATGGGCACCGCTTCTTATCTGCTCGTGGGAACCAAGGAAGGAATGGATGAGACCTTTGCTTCCACGGCACACGGTGCTGGGCGCCGCATGAGTCGCACGAAGGCCCTTAAGAGTTTCTGGAGTGACGATATCAGACGCAAGCTTGAGAGTGAGGGGATAATCGTCAAGGCAGCGAAGGCCTCGGTCATAGCTGAGGAAGCCCCGGATGCATACAAAAACATAGACAAAATAGCAGAAGTTTCCCACAGAGCTGGGATTGCTCGGATGGTCGCCCGACTGAGGCCCACCGGCGTGACGAAGGGCTAGACCTATGAGATTGAAACTTTCTGCATCCGTTCTTTTGCCATCATCATTGGTGATAGATGTTCCAGATCTTTATCAGAAAACCGTTAAAGTCGGCATGATTGGACGCGCGCTCGCGATTTTTAGGGTTAATAAAGTTTGTATTTTCAACGACGATGACCCAAACGTGAAAAATCAGACTGAGGCGAATTTGATTGCTGCGCTCCTGCGCTACTTAGAAACACCACAATACTTGCGCAAGCTGCTCTACCCCCGCACTAAGGAGCTTCGCTACGCTGGCTTGCTACCGCCTCTACGAACGCCCCACCACCCGCTCAGGGGCGAGAAAAACAGGCCCGGAGACTACCGCGAGGGGGTCGTCATCGAGACCGGCAAGAACCGAAGCTTGTTAGAGATAGGCTTATCCGAAAAAGCCACGATCGGCGAAAGGCTTAGGGTCGGTCAGCGATTAACGGTCAGGCTAGGCAGAAAAACAGGCGATTGTATAGCTGTCACACGTGTGACGCGGTCTGAAATCTTGGAGTATTGGGGCTACGAAGTTCTACAGACGAAAACTCTCGCGGAGGGCTTAAAAGTTTTGAAAGCTGATTATGTAATTGGGACTTCGCGGCGCGGCCAAAATTTATATGAAGCCGTGCAAGCGATAAAGAGTAGCAACCCTAGCAGCGTGGCAGTGGTCTTCGGGGGCTCCTACGCGGGTCTCTTTGAGATCTGTGAGCGCCAAGGCGTCGATGCGAGCAAACTCTTCGACGTTGTGATAAATACGATCCCGAGCCAGGGCACCGCGACGGTTCGGACCGAGGAAGCGCTCGTGGCCACACTCGCGCTGCTGAACGCGCTCATTGAGGGATAAGATGGGAAGGCGAAAACACTACCCAAGGCGGGGTTCGCTCGCCTACATGCCGCGAGTGCGGGCCCCACGGCCGATCGCCCACGTGCGGGCATGGTCAGCGGAGGCTATTTTGCGCCTTCAAGGGTTCGTCGGCTACAAGGCCGGGATGACTCAAGTCTTCATGATAGACGACCGCAAGGGGAGCCTGACCTCGGGCCAAGAGATAAACGTCCCCGCCACGGTAATCGAAGCCCCCCCTCTTATCATCTGCGCCGCTCGCTTGTACAGCTCAACCACTCGGGGACTCAATGCTGCAACGGATATCTGGGCAAGCGAGCTGCCAAAGGACCTAGCTAAAACGATGAACTTGCCAAAAAAGTACGACCAGCAGAAGGCGCTCGAACGCGCAGAAACACTCATCAAAGAAGGGAAAATTGTCGACGTTCGTGTGCTCGCATGTACCCAGCCCCGCGCCAGTAATATGCCCAAGAAAAAGCCAGACCTGATCGAAATCCGCATCGGGGGCAGCAAGATAGAGGAACGATGGGATTACTGCAAGGGATTGCTGGGGAAGCAGGTCCGCGTGGCCGATGTCTTTAAAGAGGGCGAACACGTCGATGTGCTCGCGATCACCAAAGGCAAGGGATTCCAAGGCCCCGTCAAGCGTTGGGGAATCAAAATTTTGCCTCGCAAAACCAAGGAGGGGCACCGCCAAGTTGGAACGCTCGGCCCTTGGTCGCCCGCGCGGGTAATGTGGACCGTCCCCGCCGCAGGACAGATGGGCTACCACCAGCGTACGGAGTTCAACAAGCGCATCCTCAAGCTTGGGAGGGAAGGCAAAGAGGTAACGCCCAGCGGTGGTTTCCTCAGATATGGTCCAGTCAAGGGAGATTTCATCGTGCTCGCGGGCTCAGTGGCAGGACCCACGAAACGACTCGTGCACCTCCGACAACCCATGCGCCTGCCCGCGGGCACTCCGACCTCGCCGCCCTCAATCACTTACATAAGCACGGCTTCCCAGCAAGGTGCATGAAGATGAAAGTTCACGTATATTCTCTTGAGGGTAAACCCGTCGAGGAGATAGAGCTCCCAGCAATCTTTGATGAGCAGTTCAGGCCCGATGTCATCAGGCGCGCGGTACTAGCCGCCCAGACTGCCCGACTTCAACCTTGGGGGGCTGACTGGATGGCGGGCAAGCGTACCTCTGCCGAGACATGGGGGAAGGGGCATGGTGTTGCTCGAGTTCGTCGTGTGAAGGGAAGCCGTTACCCAGCTGCTGGACGTGGGGCTTTTGCCCCCTTCACGGTCGGCGGGAGGCGGGCCCACCCACCGAAAGTGGAGAAGGTTCTCCGTGAGCGCATCAACCGAAAAGAGCGCCGACTTGCCGTTCGCTCGGCGGTCGCTGCCACTAAGGAGAAGAAGTTGGTCAGCTCCCGGGGCCACATCGTGGGAGGCGTTGCTGAGCTTCCGCTCGTAGTAACTGACGAGTTCGAGGGGATTGGAAGGGCCAGACAGACGAAGGAAATCTTCCGAAAGCTCGGGTTGTGGCAGGACGTGGAGCGCGTCGCTAGGAGTAAGCGAGTGCGGGCGGGGCGTGGCAAGATGCGCGGCAGGCGATACCAGCAGGCCGTCGGTCCACTTATCGTGGTCGGTGAAGACAAGGACATCAAACTCGGTGCGAGGAACTTGCCCGGCGTCGAGGTTGTGAAAGTTAGAACTCTCAACGCAGAACAGCTCGCCCCTGGGGGCGTTCCAGGGCGGCTTACGGTATGGACAAAAGGGGCTATCCAAAAGCTCGCCGGAGGATTGTTTATATGAAGGATCCACACAAAGTCGTGCTCTACCCGCAGGCCACAGAGAAGGCTGTGAAGCTGATCGAGTCCGAAAACAAACTCATGTTCATCGTGGCGAACGATGCGACCCGATCGGACGTGAAGCGCGCGATCGAGCTACTTTTTGAAGTGAAAGTCGATAGCGTGAAAATAGAGGTAATCCCGGATGGGCGAAAGCGCGCCTACGTGAAGCTCGCGCCTGAATTCATGGCGGACGAAATAGCCTCAAAATTGGGGATGATCTGATGGGAAAACGAATAAGAGCTCAAAGGCTCGGTAAAGGGGCGCCTACCTACCGCGCAAAGTCTTGGCGAAGACTCGATGAGATTAAGCTCCCTCCGGCCGAGAAGGAGGCTGATGCAGTCGTAATCGACATCCTGCACGATCCTGGCAGGAGTGCCCCAGTGGCTAGGATAAGATATGGTGATGGGGAGGAGCGATTGGTGCTCGCGCCTGAAGGGTTAAAAGTGGGAGATAAAATAACGTGCGGCATCTCAGCCCCAATCAAGCCTGGCAACACGCTCTCACTCGCCGAGATCCCTGAGGGCACGCCTCTCCACAACATCGAATCCAGGCCAGGGGACGGCGGGCGCTTCGTTCGCGCCTCTGGTACCCATGCTATCTTGATTGCCCACGACATCGGACGCGCGACAGTCCAGCTCCCCTCGGGCGAGATTCGAGATTTTAACCCCCGTTGCCGCGCCGCCGTGGGAGTCGTTGCTGGAGGCGGGCGCTTGGAGAAACCGTTCATCAAGGCCGGTAAGCGTTACCACGCCATGCTCGCGCGAGGGAAGCCATACCCCCACGTGCGGGGCGTCGCGATGAATGTAGTCGACCACCCCTTTGGAGGGGGCAGGGGTAAGCACGCGGGCCGGCCGAAAACCGTGGGACTGGGTGCGCCGCCTGGGCAAAAGGTGGGGTTAATAGCGGCCAAGAGAACGGGTAAGAGGTAAACACATGCCGAAGAAGTTTACGTTTAGGGGTTATTCGATTGAGGAACTCCAGAAGCTCCCGCTCGACGATTTCGCGAAGCTCCTGCCAGCGCGCCAGCGGCGCTCGCTTGTCCGCGGCCTCACGTCCCGAGAAAAGAAGTTGATCGAACGCGTTCGAAGGATGCGAAAGGCAGGAAAAATAGAGGTCCCCATCCGAACCCACTGCAGAGAGATGGTGATCCTGCCCGAGATGGTTGGCCTTAAGTTTGCCATCCACAATGGAAAGGAGTTCGTCATGGTTGAGGTGAAGCCGGAGATGGTCGGTCACCGCCTCGGCGAGTTCTCCCAAACGCGCAAGAAGGTCACCCATGGAACGCCGGGGCTAGGCGCAACTCGCAGCTCGTTGTACGTTCCGCTGAAGTGATGCGATGCCTAAATTCGGTTATTCTACAAAAGTGGATGAACCCTGCGCGAAAGCTTTTGGCAGAGAAATGCGAGTCTCACCCAAGCACACGATGGAAGTTTGCAGGGCAATCAAGGGCATGAAACTAGCTACGGCCAAGGAGTATTTGCAAGCGGTTGTTGATAAGAAAAAGCCCGTCCCGTTCAAGCGTCATCGAAAGAAGCTCGCGCACAGGCGGGGAGCGGGAGGAAGCGGACAGTTCCCGGTTAAAACGGCGAGCGCGATTTTAAGGGTTTTGGAGAATGCTGAGGCCAACGCAACGTACAAAGGGCTCGATGTGGAGAAGCTCAAAGTTGTACACGCGAGCGCCCACAAGGGGATCACAATCCCTGGATTTCTACCCCGCGCTTTTGCTCGAGCCACCCCCTTCAACAAGCCGCTGACCAATGTGGAGATAATCCTTAAGGAGGCAGCCTAGTGCCTGTGGAACACACTTTCATTAAACTCGGCTTAAAGCGCATGGAACTCGATGAGTTCTTGGCGCAAGAGCTCGAGCGGGCTGGATACGGTGGGGCAGACATCAGGCGAATCCCAACCGGCACGCGAGTCGCACTTTATGTCGAGCGGCCCGGGATGGTGATTGGGCGTAAGGGAAAGAGCATAAAGCACCTCACTGATGAGCTTGCCCAGAAATTTGGGCTGGAGAACCCGCAGGTCGAAGTCGTCGAGCTCACGAAGCCTGAACTCTGCGCCCCTATTACGGCGAAGCGAATCGCGTTCGCTCTCGAGCGTGGGATAAGTGCGAGGCGGGTCGGGCATAGTGCGCTACGCAGGGTAATGAACGCTGGTGCTAGGGGCGCTGAAATCACGATATCAGGTAGGATAGCTGGGGAACGCACCCGTACTCAACGCTTCTATCAGGGTTACCTCAGCAAGGCTGGAGAACCAGCGGAAAAATTGGTTAGCCACGGTTACGCGGCTGCGAAGCTGAAGCCGGGGATAGCAGGGGTAAAGGTGCTAATAATGCCCCCTGATGTCCCACTACCTGACGAGATCAAAATTGCAGCTGAGGAAGTTCCCAAGCCGGCGGAAGCTGTTCCAGCGGTGGAGGCAGGCGAGGGGCGGGAGGAGGCTAAGACCGCCGAAGGAGAAGCGAAAGAAGTCAAACCCGGGGAAGGCGAGGAAAGTGGCGATACTCAGGCCTAGTGAGATCCGAGACTTGAGCGTTGAGGAGATGAGGGCAAAAATCAGAGAGCTCCGGACCGAACTCGCCCGAGCACGCGCCACGGCAGCCGCGGGAGGCGCACTGGAGAACCCGGCGCGGATCCGCGAGCTTCGACGCACGATAGCCCGAATCCTTACCATTATGAAGGAAAAACAAAAGGGGGGTGCATAAGAGCTGCCAGAAGTATGCAAGGTCTGTGGTCTGCCTAAAGAGCTCTGCGTCTGCCAAGAGATCGCCCGCGAACAGCAGCGAATCAACATATATTCAATCAAGCGAAAATACGGCAAAATCATAACCATCATTAAGGGCATAGATGAGAAACAACTTAATATCAAGGAACTGACGAAGAGCTTGAAATCGAAGCTCGCGTGCGGCGGAACCTCGAAAGAGGGCCGTATCGAGCTTCAGGGCAATCACAGAGCCAGAGCAAAAGAGGTGCTCGTGGGGATGGGTTTCTCCCCCGAGATGATCGACACGAGATAGGTGAAGCATATGCCGATAACTAAGCGAAACGTGCTGCGGCATGAGCTCATTGGGCTCGAGGCCAGGGTCACGAATAGTTCGGACCCTACGCTGCTCGACACTTATGGCACCATCGTCGACGAGACTCGTGACATGCTGATGATCGAGCAGGCCGGCAGGGCCAAGATCGTGCCCAAGGCGAGCTCTAAATTCACGTTCACCATCCCCAGCGGCGAGGAAGTCGAGGTCGACGGAGCGAAGCTCGTTGGGCAACCAGAAGAGCGAGTGAAGCGGAGGAGGTAAAGCTATGGTGGGCATGGGAATAAAACCCCCAAAGGAGCAATGTTCCGATCCAAAGTGCCCCTTCCACGGCACGCTCTCGGTGCGAGGCAGAACCTTCGAAGGTGTCGTGGTGAGCGATAAAATGTCGCGCACGGCCACGATCGAAATAGAGCGCATGCAGGTGATTCCAAAATACGAGCGATATGAACGCCGCACCTCTAAGCTTCACGCTCACAATCCCCCCTGCATCGCCGCTCGCGTTGGAGATAAGGTGAAAATTATGGAGTGCCGACGGCTGAGCAAGACCAAAGCGTTCGTTGTCGTGCAGAAGCTGGGGACTTAGTATGGGAAAGAAAGGTATTGGCACTTCTATTGGTGTGACCGCGGTGGCGCCCATACGGGCTTTGCCGATTGGGGCGCGCCTCGGCTGTGCCGACAACACGGGGGCCAAGGAGCTGCAGATCGTGAGTGTTGCCGGTTACCACGGCCGACGCAGGCGCATGGGCAAGGCAGGGGTAGGAGACCACATCATCGCCTCGGTCAAGAGGGGCACCCCCGAGTTCCGGAAACAACTCGTCCGCGCGATTGTCATCCGCCAGCGCAAGGAGTACCGCCGTACCGACGGGATGCGGGTAAAATTTGAGGATAACGCGGCAGCCCTGATAACCCCTGAAGGAGCTCCTAGAGGTTCGGAGATCAAGGGACCCATAGCCCGCGAGGCTGCCGAGCGATGGCCTCGTGTAGCTGGGATAGCCTCAACGGTGGTATGAACGATGGTGAGCAAACAGCCTAGAAAACAACACTTAGCGCTTTACGCTGCGCCCTTGCACCGGAGGCACCGATTTCTTTCCGCACCCCTTAGCCGCGAGCTCCGGGGAAAATACAAAACGCGTTCCTTACCCGTGCGGAAGGGGGACAAGGTGCGGATCATGCAGGGCGACTTCAAGACGCTTGAGGGCGATGTGCTCGAGGTAGATACAAAGCGTCGCCGCATCCAGGTTCAGGGAGCGACGACTACGAAGGCTGATGGAACTCAAGTTCCTAGGCCGCTCACGCCCTCAAACGTTGTGTTGATAAAGCTAGCCTCGGACAAGGAGCGCGACAAAGTGCTCGAGAGGAGGTCGAAAGGTGGCGAAAAAAGGACAAAGTAGACACATGAAACGCTACACGGCGCCGCGGATACTGAAGCTTCCGCGTAAGGCTTTTCCTTGGATGGTGAAACCCTCACCCGGCCCTCATCCTCGCGAGGGCTCCCTGCCGCTCCGGCTGCTTCTGAGGGATTACCTCTTGCTTGCCCGAACTGCTCGAGAAGCAGATAGAATTCTCGCGGGAGGGCAAGTGCTTGTGGACGGCAGGGTGAGACGAAGTCCCAAGTTCCCCGCTGGTCTGATGGACGTGGTGCAGCTGCCGACCTTGAACCAAAACTATCGCGTGCTTCTAGACCACCGCGGGCGTCTAGTCCTCCGCGAGATAGATCAAGCTGAAACATCTTCGAAGCTTTGCAAGGTCATGCGCAAAGACATTGTGCGGGGCAGGCGGATCCAGCTCTCTTTCCACGACGGCAAGACGCTCGTCGGCGATTTCGATGAATTCAGGCCGGGCGATGGAGTAAAGCTTGCCCTTCCCGAGTTCAAGGTGCTTGAAAGATTTCCGTTCGAGAAGGGAGCCACGGTATTGG
Organism: Hadarchaeota archaeon (SeqCode); assembly: GCA_964433595.1. GTDB lineage: Archaea > Hadarchaeota > Hadarchaeia > Hadarchaeales > Hadarchaeaceae > DG-33. The sequence continues at coordinate 10,687 of CAYSRF010000021.1, forward strand.
TCACCGGTGGGAAAAACGTGGGTAAGGTCGGCACCATAACCGATGTTAAGTTGGTCGAAGGCACACAGCCAAACATCGTGACATTCGAGGCTGCTGGTGAAACTTTCCAGGCTCCCGAACATTACATATTTGTCGTCGGAAAGGAGAAGCCCGCCATTTCGCTGCAGGAGGCACCCGCATGAACCTGATGCGCGAGATTCGAATCGAGAAAGTTACCCTTAATATAGGGGTCGGTGAGGGTGACGACAAGCTCGCGAAGGCTGAGCGGGTGCTGGGGAGCATCACGGAGCGGAAACCAGCGCGAACGCAGGCGAAGCGGACGATAAGGGAATGGGGAGTAAAAAAAGGCGAGTTCATAGGTTGCAAGGTCACACTGCGTGGCGAGGGGGCTGCAAAAATTCTAAAGCGATTGTTCGATGCAGTCGAGCGCCGCCTTAGCGAGAAGTGTTTTGATGGTAAGGGAAACTTCGCTTTCGGGGTCAAGGAGCATATCGATATCCCTGGTGTTTCTTATGATCCAGAAATAGGCATCTTCGGGATAGATGTATGTGTAACACTTCAGAGACCCGGGTATCGGATCAGGCGCAGGCGGCGTCGACCAAAGGCGATACCAAAAAGGCATTGTATCGTTAAAGAGGAAGCAATAAATTTCATCACCGAGAAATTTGGAGTTCAGGTGGTCTGATGGCAAGGCGGAAGTTTGGAAGGGGGGCCCATAAGTGCATCCGATGTGGCAGGTATGGGCACGTATACCAGCAACACGGGCTAAAGTTGTGCCGCCGCTGCTTCCGCGAACTGGCGCCGAAGATGGGGTTCAAAAAGTATGGGTGAGTAGATGCTGTTAGACCCTCTAGCCAACGCGCTATCAAAAATTGAGAATTACGAGCGCGCTCGAAAGCGCGAGGCGATAGTTGCTCCTGCATCGAAGTTGATCAGCGAGGTGTTGCGCATCATGCAGAAGGAGGGATTCATAGGTGAATTCGAGTTCATTGATGATGGCCGTGGGGGAAAGTTCAGGGTCGCGTTGCAGGGTAAGATAAACGGGTGTGGGGTGATAAAACCCCGATACGCTGTGGAGCGCGACGGGTATGAGCGGTGGGAGAAGCGCTACCTGCCCGCAGCTGGGTTCGGCTTGATTGTAGTTTCGACGCAGAGGGGAATCATGTCCCACAAGCTAGCGATGGAGCAGGGTTTAGGTGGGCGGCTTATCGCTTACATCTATTAGCAAATGCAGTTGAAAAATTACAATGTTTTTCGCCACACTTTTAATGAAGAAAAGCTGAGAATAGAAGGAGTTCAACTCAGGAGTGCAAGGAATGCCACCTGCAAGAGAAGAAGTAGAGGTGCCCAAAGGCGTGGAGTCCAAGCTCTCGGGCAAGACGATCGAGGTTAGTGGATCGAAGGGCAAGCTCGCACGCAAATTCGATGTCCCCGGAATCGAGCTGAAAATGGAGGGGAAAAAAATTTTGATCGAAACATCATCTCCGCGTCGAAAGCGTCGGGCTGCAGTTGGCATGATACGGGCCCGTCTGGCCAATATGTTCAAAGGCGTCACTGAGGGTTTTACCTACAAGCTCCGCGTGGTCTACTCGCATTTTCCGATCACGGTAAAGGTCCAAGGAAAGCGCGTCCTGATCCAAAACTTTCTCGGTGAGCGGGCTCCCCGCGTGGCCAGGATCGTCGGTGACGTGAACGTGGAAGTGAAGGGGGATGAAATAATAGTTCAGGGTATCGATAAGGACGAGGTGGGGCAGACGGCATTTAACATCGAACAGGCGACTTTCATCAGGCGCCGCGACTCACGCGTCTTTCAAGACGGTTGTTATATTGTGGAGAAGGCATGAGAATGGCGAGAAAAAAACGCACTCCTAAATTTAGGCGTCAGGAGTGGTTTAGGTTCGCAAAGCTCGGTGAGAAGTGGCGCAAGCCCAGAGGTAGCGACAGCAAGATGCGCCTTGGCATAAAGGGCAAACCGACGATTGTCTCAATTGGCTATCGATCGCCGAAAAGCGTACGGGGAGTTCATCCTTCTGGATTTGTCGAAGTTCTGGTGCATGCTCCCCGAGATCTCGAGGGACTTGACACGAGCAAGCAAGCGGTTCGGATAGGTTCAAGCGTCGGTGGACGAAAACGAGAACAGATCCTAGCTAAAGCCAAGGAGCTCGGTATCCGAGTGCTAAATCCTGGAGGCGAAAAACGTGAAGTTGAACACGCAGCGTAGGCTGGCGGCTGACATCCTCGGCGTGGGTGTTAACCGAGTTTGGATCGACTCCGCCCGCATCGCCGATGTCTCAGCAGCGATCTCGCGTGAGGACATCAATCGCTTGATCCGACAGGGCGCGATCAAGGCGAGACCGGAGCTGGGGATAAGCCGTGGAAGGTTCAGGCGGCGGGCCGCCAAGCGCAAGCGAGGCAG
>CAYSRF010000022.1:0-12276 GCA_964433595.1 Hadarchaeota archaeon (SeqCode)
GGGGAACCTCGCGCCATCCCTTCTGGATGCGTCGCCCGAGGGAGCCCTCACACTGATACCCGACGAAGACAAGAGTGTTACGCGGGTCAGGTGCGAGGGTCTTGAAGTACTCGAGCACCGGGCCCCCAGCCATCATCCCTGCCGTCGATATGATTACTGCCGAGCCGCCATCGATTACCTGTGTGCGTCGGTCTGGACCCTTCACTCGCTCGAAGAGATTGGAGAGAAATGGGTTCTCGTCGGCTTGAAATATCCGTTCGCGCAGCTCTGGGGACAAGTACTCTGGGTAGGCCGTGTGGATTGCCGTGGCCTCCCATATCATCCCGTCCAAGTAAACGGGCGTCCCATCGAACAGTCCCTTTCGCTTGTAATCCTCAAGCAGAACCATAATTTCTTGCGCGCGCCCGACCGCGAATGCTGGCACGATAACTTTGCCGCCACGCTTTATGGTTTCGGTCACGATACGAATAAATTCCTTCTCGGCATCTGCGCGGAAGGGCTGGATGTCCTCAGCACCCCCATATGTGCTGTCCATGACGAGTGTTTCCAAGCGGGGGAATGTGTAAACGGTAGGGGAGAAGAGGCGCGTGCGGTCGAACTTCAGGTCGCCTGTGTACACGAGATTGTAGAGCCCCTCACCAATGTGAACGTGTACAATCGCGGAACCTAAGATGTGTCCCGCGTTGTGGAAGGTGATCCGGATGTCAGGTGCGATGTCGGTGACGTCGCCGTAATCGAGCGGGATGCACTGACGAAGGAAGGTGTTGATGTCGCGCTTGTCGTAAGGGAGTGGTCGATCCTCGCGCTCAGCGATGTCCACGTAGTCCAGTTGAAGGAGCACGGCGAGGTCGCGTGTGGCTGAAGTACAGTAGACGGGCCCTTCGAACCCGTACTTGAAGAGGTAGGGGACGAACCCGCAATGATCGAGGTGGGCATGGGTGAGGATCACAGCGTCCAGCTCGGACAATCTTACTTCTGGGACCTCGAGGTGTGGAAAAGCTCGATTCTCGGACGCGACATTTACACCGCAGTCAATCATGACTCGGCTTTCAGGGGTCTGGAGCAAAAATGAGGAGCGTCCGACTTCGCGCGACCCTCCTAGGGTCGTGAAGCGAATCCAGTCGCCCTTGCCCTTGGGCTCGCGGTGGATCCGCCTACCTATCTTCTGCAGAATGTCACGTCGTTTGGTACCCCCTTGGATTATCGAGAGGCGGATGTTCTGTACAATGTCCGATTTGATAGGTGGCGCCCGGACCACCCGCGGCGTCCAGCTGATTTTTTGCATTATCTCGCGGAGCAGGGAGCCCCCCTTACCTATGGCTATTCCGGGCTTCTGCGCCTCGATGGTGACTTCCCCCACATTCTGGCTGAAAATTACGTCGGTTATCCCAGCCTCGGCGGGGACGAGGCGCCGGATGTCCTTCTCGGCTTCTTCAGGCTCGGTCAGGATTTTCGGGTCTGGACGGAGGATTATTCGTTTCCGGATCTTACGCGCGAGCTCCTTTATCATCTCGCCGTTTTCCATAAGAAGGTCAAGGTTCTTGCAGTAGAACACGACCCTAGGGCCCTCGAAATCGATATCGGAGATCGCTCTGGCGAAAGGAGTCTCCTCTCGCACAATACGTTTGATTTCCTGTAATAGCTCCTCCGCAGCCATGCGGTCACCTTTCAAGCAGTTTAGATTAAACCAATTTTTTTATCTCTTCGGGTGAAAGTTCGCGATATCCCTTACTTGATATTGCAGCGACCATGACTTCGTTACCCGTGGCGATGTCGCGCTTTATCGCCGTCCGCACAGCCCTGATCGCGATGGGCAAGGCTTCCTCGATACTCATGCCCTCCCTGAACTGGGTTTCGAGCACACCATACGCGACCGGTGAACCCGAGCCCGTGGCCACCATGGTTTCTTCGGTCAGGGTGCCATCGAGGTCGATGAAGAACAGCTTTGAGCCGGAGGCATCCGAGCCCCCAACCAGCAGGTTCACGATGTAGGGGAATAGAGTGTATGCGTAAAGGATGTTGGCGGCGAGCCTAGCACTTGCTCGCACACTCATTGGGGCCCCTTCGCGCAACAGATAGTAGCTGGCCTCGGCCTGAAGCGTGCTCACCAAGCTCTGAGTGTCTGCGACCCCTCCCGCGGTGGTGGCGCCGATTGTGTTTGTTATCTTGAACACCTTCCGCGCTTGCTTGCTCGCCACAAGGTAGCCCATCGTGGCCCGGGTGTCCGTAGCGAACACCACGCCATCCCTACACGCAAGCCCAACCGTTGTCGTGCCCTCGAGATGTTTAATCTTTGATTTTTCCAATCTGATTCCTCGCTTGAAAAGATGCTGCACTAGAAGCAGCAATTGAAAGTTGAACTGTTTGCTTATAAATATTGTTGTCGACTTTCATGCTCTAACTAGACGAATGAGGGAATGTACCCTTTCCGTGTTAAAAAAGAGCTAGCGTTAACTGTATGTGAACTACCACGCTCAAGGATGTGGCTTCTGGGATCGTGCACTGAGTGGTTAACCCGTCGCTTGTCGGGTATCTCTGATCACTGTCCCAGTTAAGGGCGGGCTCACTCACCGCCCTGCCCCCAAACCATTGGTCTAGGAGCTTGTTGCGGATGTTCCATGCTCCTTATAAAGGGCCCCAATTCATCTACTGTTTGGAAAACGGTGGTCTTCTCAAGAATGATATAAAGGTTTATCAACCAACAAAAGTGCGGTAAAACTGATGAAAGAACCCAAACACATAGAACTGCCTCGCGAGGTCTGGATAGGTCCACGGGTGATTGCGCAGGTTACTAACGTTTGCAAGCGCTTGTGCCCCGGCAAACGCGCCTTAATAATCGCCGACACTACGACTTTCAAACTGGTTGGAGCTAGGATTCAGCATTCACTTAGGCTTGCTGGTTTTGGGGCAGAGTGCTCGTTAGTCAAACAGGCCGATATGGTGACCGTCACCAAGGTGCGCAAGCTCGTCAAGGGCAAGGTAGACCTTTTGCTGGGCGTTGGGGGTGGCACATGCATAGACATGGCGAAGCTGGTGTCGTTCAAGGAGGGCAAGCCTTTTATTTCAGTACCCACTGCCGCTTCTCATGATGGCATCGCCTCCTCTAGGGCCTCAATCAAGGGTGGACGAAAACCAACATCAATAGGAACCCACGCCCCCATTGCAATAGTCGCCGATACACTCATCATCAAGCGTGCACCTCATCGCCTGCTCGCAGCTGGTTGCGGAGACCTCGTGGCGAACTTCACAGCAGTCCGCGATTGGGAGCTTGCGCATCGATTATTTGGCGAACCTTACAGTGAATATGCCATGGCCCTCTCGCTCCTCAGCTCACAGATTGTGATGGAAAATGCTGAGCTCATCAAAAAACACACCGAGGAGAGCGTGCGCAATGTCGTGAAGGCGCTGATATCGAGCAGCGTGGCGATGGGGATCGCTGGGAGCAGCCGTCCGGCGAGCGGTGCAGAGCATTTGTTTAGCCACGCACTTGATCAGCTCGCTCCCAAACCTGCGCTCCATGGTGAGCAGTGTGGCGTCGGGACGGTGATGATGGCCTACCTGCACGGGGAGGACTGGCAGGCAATCCGAGAGGCGCTCCGCACGATAGGATGTCCGACGAACGCAAAGGAACTCGGCATCCCAGCGAAGTATGTAGTTAGAGCTCTCACCATGGCGCATCGGATAAGACCTGAGCGCTACACCGTGCTAGGTGCTGGATTGAGCAAGCGCGCGGCGGAACGGCTGGCGAGAACAACAGAGGTAATTTAGCTTGGTGGGTGTAACTCTTCCCTCACTATCGACTCTTCAACTTCGGTACTCTTATCATCATCTTACAACTGCTAGAGCTCAAGCAGTTTTGCCCGAATTTCATTGCTGCCGTTTATCGTTATCTCGGCGGCATAACCCTGGCTGATTGGCCCGGGGTTAACCATCAAGGTTCTACCCAATTTGTCTGTGTTTCGGGCTTCGTGCACGTGGGCGCAGAGCGCTACCAACGGCTGTTTTTGCTCGATGAACTTGCGTATGCTCTTGCTCCCGACATGAGTACCATCGGCGATCTGGTCGAGCTTGGTGCCGTAGGGTGGAGCGTGAGTAACCAATACCCGGTTGGTGTCGGGGGTACAGGCTAGAGCCGCCAGTTCTTCCTGGATCTCCACTTCGGTGAGTTCGAATGGGGTGTTGAAGGGGGTTAGGTTGGAGCCCCCCAGTCCCACGAAGGTAATGTCGTCGAGCCGCTCGCACTTGCCGTGGAGGTTGACCTCGTACTTGTCGAGCACTTGCAGGATCTGCTTGGGGTCGCAGTTCCCAGGTATCGCAAATGTGGGCACGCCTGTTGCCTTGACCCGCTCGAGCAAGCTCTCGGTGAGATTAGCTGGGCCGAAGTTCGTGAGGTCACCTATGAGTACGAGGCAGTCACAGCCGCGTTCGAGGAACTTCAAGAGGTTTTGCTCGCCGTTTGGAATACCGTGAAAGTCGGCGCCTGCTAAAATCTTCAATCTTCCACCGAAGCTTATAGGCAGCACAGGGCATTAAAAGTGTTTTGGGCCTTAAAAATGGTAAGTGCCTTGCTGGAGAAGTTTAGAGATCGCGGTTTGGCGACTCGAATCCTGCGGGAGATCCGAGCGCTCAATCCAAATCGCAAAGTAAAATTCATGCACGTGTGTGGGAGCCACGAGCTAACCATCACAAAATTTGGTCTCCGCTCGCTTTTTCCCGAGTGGCTAGAAGTGATTAGCGGCCCGGGCTGCCCGGTTTGCGTGACGAGCGTGGCGGAAATCGACGAGGCGATTGAGCTCGCTAAACGGGGCCACCTCATCACCACCTTTGGCGATATGTTTCAGGTCCCCGGAACCCAAACTTCGCTCGCCGGTGCAAAGACCGACGGCGCGGACATCAGGATAGTCTACGGTGTGGCGGATGCAGTCGAAACGGCACGACGAAATCCCGGGCGAGAGGTCGTCCACGCGGCTGTTGGATTTGAGACGACTGCTCCCACAACCGCCGCCGAGGTCCTACGCGAACCCCCCAAGAATTTCAGCTTGCTCGTGTGCCACCGCCTGATCCCTCCCGCGATGGAGTTTCTGCTCGCGTCGGGGGAGGTCGCGCTTGATGGATTCATCTGTCCAGGCCATGTCTCGACCATCATCGGTTCTAGACCCTACGAGTCCCTTTCAAAGCGCTACGGGGTACCACAGGTTATCGCTGGATTTGAGCCCATTGATGTCCTGCTCGGGGTCTGGATGTTGTTGAAGCAGTTGCGCGAGCGGAAGGGTGAAGTGGAGATCGAATACACTCGCTCGGTTCGCCCAGAGGGGAATGAGGTGGCGCAGGAAAAAATGCGCGAGGTGTTCGAGATTGTGGACAAGCGATGGCGTGGCTTTCCCGCGGTTCCGAAGTCGGCCCTTCAGTTGAGGCGTGAGTTCAAAGAATATGGTGCACGTGCAAGATTTGATGTTCACGTAGAGAGCGTGGCGGACTTCGCAAAGGGATGCAGGTGCGGTGAGGTACTTAGGGGACTGATCCACCCCCGTGAATGTCCGCTGTTTAACAAAGCGTGTACCCCAGAGCATCCAGTAGGACCTTGTGCCGTAACCACAGAGGGTGCATGTAACATTGCAATGAAGCACCAACCATCATCTTAAATCGCTTTTCCCCATACTCCTGAAAACAATCTCCAGTTTCTTGGAATCCATAACTAATAAAATTAACATTTAGGCGCGGAGGGCTCATTGAAGGGTAGTACGCAATACCCCTGATTTTTCATTTAAAAAGGCATATTTTCCGGTTTTACAATTTAGATGGGAATAAATGGCTCTTTTTGCCAAAAAGGTTAAAAATGTCTTTATTTTGCTGATTTAGAGGAAAATTTTTATATCACTTGCCCGTAATTTAGCTTGTTCTTGGTGATTGGGTTGGCAGCAGCGAAGAAAAAGGTGGCTGAAATCCTCAACTCGATCCGCAAAGAGGGCAGACGTGAGCTGGCGGAGCTTGATTCCAAGCAGGTTCTCGCCACTTGGGGGGTGTCAGTAAATCGGACTGAGCTCGCCCGTGACCTGAGCGAGGCTGTTAAAGTCGCACGGGAGGTCCGTTATCCTCTCGTTCTAAAAATTGCTTCCCCAGACATTATTCATAAGAGCGAAGTGGATGGCGTCAAAGTGGGATTAAGCTCGGAGCTGGAGCTTCGACAATCGTTTGGTGAGCTGATTAATAACGTTCGTACATACAAGCCGGACGCGAAAATTCTCGGGGTAACAATCCAAGAATATCTCCCTCCCGCCCGCGAGGTGATCGTGGGCGCCCTGCAGGACCCCTCCTTCGGTGCCACGGTGATGTTCGGGTTGGGAGGGGGAATATGGGACGAGGTATTCAAAGACATCAGCTTCAGGCTGGCCCCGCTCAACGCTGAGGACGCGCGCGAGATGATTCAAGAGATTAAGGGCTACCCAGTGCTCGCAGGCATCCAGAGAGCGCCTCCGGTTGACATCAACGCGCTCGTCGACATCATCCAAAAGGTCGGGCAGCTAGCGCACGAGTTCCCTGAAATAACCGAGATAGAGTTGAACCCAATTTTCGCGTTTGACGACGGAAAGGGCGCGGTGGCAGCCGATGCCCGGATAATTCTTGGGGGAACAAGTAATGTCGGGCGAAGTTAAGGCGATTTTCGAGCCGAAGTCAGTCGTACTAGTAGGCGCTTCTGCTAGGGAAGAAGAGGGGGCTGCTTCGCCAGCCTTCTTTCACTCGCTTGTTCACAACACACTTCGCTTCTTTAAGGGTAAAAGTCACATCGTTGATTTTAGTGGAAGGCTTGACGGTGCTGTCAAAAATTTGAATCAAGTCCCCAGTGGATGCGATCTCGCGGTAGTGGTGTTGCCCCCCAAACTCGTTATGAAAAATTTGCGGAAGCTATTTGACCGAAAAGTGAAGGCGATGGTTTTAGTCGCCGGAGGTTTTGATCAACAACAACTAGAGGCACTTGTGCGCGTAGCCGCCAAGCGAAGGGTTCGGGTGCTTGGCCCAAATGTGATGGCAGGGGTGATCAACACGGCGAAGGGCTTGTGTATGACACTTGAGCGCGGACTCATGCCACCATGTGGCGGCATCGCGATGATTTCGCAGGATAGCACGGTTGGAACGGCGATGCTCGATCAGGCCTGCTTTTACAGTGTGGGCGTGAGCAAATTCGCGTCGACCGGTGAGGGTGCCGATATCACAGAGACGGACTTGGTTGAATTTCTAACGTACGACAAGCAGACAAAGGTAATTTGTATTTATTTAGAAAGCGTCCGTGACGGGCGGAAGTTTCTTGAGTCAATTCGCGAGGCGGTGAAAAAGAAGCCAGTCGTCGTGCTGAAGGGAGGCACGGCGCGCGACGGGGTTAAGCGAGATAGAATATTCGTCGCTGCTCTTAAGCAGGTTGGCGCTCTTCAAGTCAGTGATGTTGAGGGGCTTCTTGGCGTCGCGGATGCGCTGGCGAAGCAGCCACCCATGCAGGGTAATCGGGTGGCGGTAGTCACCAACGTCAGCGGGCCGGCAGTTTTGGTCGCGGATGCGCTATCCCGCGAGGGGTTAGCATTGGCGAAGCTCTCCGACAAAGTCGCGAAGAAGATCATCCAGAAATATCCAGATATCGGCATCACGGATTGGGTAGACCTTGACATTAGCGCAAATGGCGATCGGTACAAGTTTGTACTAGAACAATTACTATCGGACTCGGGTGTCGACGGCGTGGTGGTAATAAACGGGCTCAAGTCGACGTTTCTAGAACCCGAAGATGTTCAGGGAGCAGTGGAGGCAGCGGAAAAGTCGAAGAATACGCCGGTGGTCGGCATGGTGATGGGTGGGGAGGACTCCGTCCTCGTGCAGAAGGCGCTCCAAGGCAAAAATGTCTCCGTTTACGATTCACCGGGGAAAGCTGCTCGAGCGTTGGACGCACTTTACTCATACGGAAAAACTCGCGCGAGAGTTGAAAAATGAAGAAGAAAACGGGGGAATTACACCCAAATGCCATGCTTCGCGTGGTCGTAACGAAGGACCAGCGCGAGCGCCTGCAGGAGCTGATTAAGAAGAAAAAGTTCAGGGACGAATCGGAAGCTATGAGGCGGGCGCTGAATCTCTTGTTGGCATCTATCTAGTCAGAAACTGCCCATGTCCAGGGTTTCCAACTACATCTCCATCCTCGGCTACTACAATGCCCCGCGAGATCGTCATCACGGGCACCCCCTTAATTCTCATACTCTCGTAAGGAGTCCAGCCAACTTTGTAGTGCATTTTTTCGGCGGTTACCGTTACCTCCTTTTTGAGGTCCACGATCAGGAGGTCGGCATCGGAGCCCTCGCGGATAACCCCTTTGCGGGGATAGAGGCCGAAGATTTGCGCAGGCTGGGTACAAAGTGCATCCACAAGTCGTTCGAGCGTTAACCTGCCCTTCGCGGCACCCTCGCTAAGCATGAGCGGCAATAAAGTTTCGACGCCCGGAATGCCGACTTGGGCTGTCCAGATGTTTTCCCACCCGACCTCTTTCTCCGCCTTAGTGCCGGGCGCGTGGTCGGTCGAGATGATATCGATTATTCCCCCAGCCAAGGCATTCCAGAGCGCCGCACAGTCCTCACTTGTTTTTAATGCGGGGTTTACCTTTAGGTACGGCCCCAACCTTTGCATGTCTTCTCGCGTGAAAAGCAGATAATGCGGACATGTTTCGCTGGTTACTGGCATCCGCTTGTCCTTCGCCTTTTTGACGAGCTCGGCGCCCTGGCGCGTCGTGATGTGGGCTAAGTGTAATTTACAGCCGGTCCGCTCGGCGAGCCTGATTACTTTTTTGACAGCTTTTTCCTCGGCTTCATTCGGGCACGATTCTGCGTGGGCTAATGAATCCATCCGTCCTTCCTTGAGGAGCCGCTCAGTTTGCTTCCGCAGAATTTTGTCGTCTTCCGCGTGGACAAATACAATGCCACCAATATTTTTTATCGCGGTCATCAGCTCCTCAAATATCAAATCTTTGATGCGGTAGGGGGAACACGTGAATGCCGTGAATGATTTGATGCCGAGCGAGGCGAGCTTGGGGATATCTTTGATCGAGTCGGCGGTCATGTTTCCCGCGTGGAGGGCAAAATCTACGAGGCTCTCCTCCTGCCCAAGCTCGATGATGTTTTTTATTATTTTTGGTGTCAGCACGGGAGAGTCGAGGGGTGTAACGATTACACTGGTGATGCCTCCCGCTGCGGCCGCGGCACTACCATTTCGGAAATCCTCTCGGGGGAGGTAATTGGGATCGTATAGGTGGACGTTGGCGTCGATAACTCCAGGCATCACAATTTTCTCTTCCGCGTTAATTTCTTGATCGCCTTTGGGCAGCCCACTTGCGGCAATTTCGGAGATGCGTCCTTCCTCGACCGCGAGCTCTCCACGGATGATTCCCTCAGGCAAAACCAAGCGCGCATTTCGAATGACTAAATCAACCAAAATATCACCGGAGCCAAGATAAGGTTATGAGCGTATTCTTGAAGCAGCTGCCCGGATATCACTATCTTTCACGGTTTTCGCGCCGCGATGTTTAGCCAGCTTTATCGCTTCATTTGACAGTTTGATCGCATATTCCTCGAGGATTGCACCGAGTTCGAGAGCGGCGCCGCGCGACACACGGACTTTGGCTGCTTTTCGAATGAGCTGATCCATCTTGGATAGTGAAAATTCTGACATGTTTCCATCACCATAATCAAATGATTTAGGTGGTTTATTTGGGTTTGGTGATGCCTCCACGGTTGAAGCATATGGGTCGCCCAGCTCTCTGCTTTGTTAAAGTTTCTTAAGAAATCGAAGTACAAATCCCGAGGATAAACTTAATTTACTGAGGCTCTACTAACTTTATAGTGTGGTGGAGTAAGTGGCGAGGAAAAGAAGGGCAAGACGTGCCAAGAAAAAAGCGAGGGCTCGGAGGAAAGCTCCCAGTGCAGAGCTTAAAGCGTTGACTGGCAGAGGTGAGGGACTTCTATCTGAAATCTTGACAGGGAGACCACCCACCGAGATCAAACCAACTGCAAAGCCTGTAAAGAAGCTTGCCCCGCCCACACCAGCTATCGGAGAAAAGGCGGCCAAAGCTGGGAAAATGATTGATAGCTACAGCCAGATCGAAATAGTATCTATCGAGGGCGAAGTTCTACCGATGTACAGGTTGAAATTGCCGGAGCTGGCGAAACAGGAATTAAAGCTACTCACGATTGCAAAAGAGAAGGCGATAGAGGAAGTTAGTATCGATCCGGACAAGATCCCCGACCCAGCTGAACGTCGGCGCATCCTCATGCGTGAAGTTCTAAAAATACTCGAACGCGAGAGCAGGGGGATGCCCCTCTCGTCGGAAAGGCTAAAGCGCTTAGGAGAAGCCGCCGTGCGGGACATGATCGGTTATGGTCAACTCGACTCCATGATTGCGGATGATCAACTTGAAGACATATTGGTGACTGCGGTGGGGAAGCCCGTTTACGTATACCATCGAAAGTGCGGAATGTGCTCCACGAACGTGATCTTTGAGAGCGAGGAATCAATCAAGTATCTCATAGACAAAATGGCACGTGTCGTGGGCAGGCGAATAGACCAACAAACACCCTTGCTTGACGCACGGTTGCCCGATGGAAGCCGGGTGAACGCGACCATACCGCCGGTCTCTCTTGATGGGCCGACTATCTCAATAAGAAAGTTCCGCAAGGACCCGCTTACGGTAATCGACATCCTAAACTTAGGCACCCTCTCAACAGATGTCGCGGCGTTCCTCTGGCTGGTCGTGGATGGGTTTGGCATAAAGCCTGCAAACATCCTATTCGCGGGGGGGACGGGCTGTGGAAAGACGACCACCCTCAACGCTGCCATCACTTTCGTTCCCGAACGAGAGCGCATCCTCTCGATCGAGGACACCGCCGAACTTCAACTTTCCCATAAACACTGGATTAGACTTGAGACGCGCCCGCCAAACGTTGAAGGACGTGGAGAGATCACGATGAATGATTTGGTTAAAAATGCACTCCGGATGAGGCCGGACCGGATGATCGTGGGGGAGGTTCGAGGCCCCGAGGCACAGACGATGTTCACCGCGATGAATACCGGCCATGATGGTTGCTGTGGCACCCTGCACTCAAACAGCGCGGTCGAGACGATTTCCCGCCTGACTGAGCCCCCGATGGCTGTGGCCCCCATAATGATCCCGGCCCTCGATATCATCGTGATGCAACAACGCATCTACCACCGTCAGAAGGGGCAGATTCGAAGAGTTACCGAAGTCGCCGAGGTTACCGGTTTGGAGAGCGGCAAACCTCAGCTCAGCCGCATCTTCAAGTGGGATCCCCGCACGGACGTGGTCGAGCCGACTGGTGTCCCAAGCAAGATCAAGCGCACGATAGCCGAGTTTAGCGGGATAAGCGGGAACGACATCGAGATCGAACTCGAAAAGCGCGCGGCAGTACTAGAATGGATGAAACATCAAGGCATGCGAAACATTTTCGAGGTGGGTAGGATCATCCAAGAGTACTACCGAGACCCGGCGGGAATGCTAAAACGCGTACGGGTCGAGGAGGGTACGAAGCGTCGTTAGTGGTTCCATGCCGAAGAAAAAAGCTAAAAAGCCAAGTTCGGTGAAGAGATTTTTCTCTGCAGTTGGCGGCGGTGTGATAAAAACAGGTACGGCAGCACAGCGCGTGGGCCGGGCCGTCAAGGTTACGAAAGGACCCGAAGCTCCGGAAAAGGCTGATGAGGTTACCAGAAGGCTACGCGAACTAAAACGGCTCGAAACCTTGCGTGGGGAAGAGCTCGCTGCAGAGCGTAAGCTGAGGGAGGAGAAAAAGTGGGAGGTGCGTGTGGAGCTAAAGAGGTCGCTATCGGAGCGCCTCTCTGAGATCTTTTATTCCCCCCTCAAGCGCCCGGCGCAGCGATTGGCCAAGTTTTTTAAGGGGTTGGATGAGGATCTCTACAAGGCTAACATCAAGATTGCTCCTACGCATTACGTGGCACTCATGATCGGGGTGAGCCTCATCGTGAGTGTTTTTGCATTCGTCTTTATGCTCCTGTTTTTGCCCATTTTACTTGCCTTGGTGGGTGGAGCGTTTGCGTTCCCGCTCGTACTGGTTTTTAGTAGGACTCAACCAAAACGTAAGGCTAAGGCGCGCGTAGTTGGGGTAAATCGCGTAATCCCGTACGCTATGAGGCACATGGCGACGCAGCTTTCATCTGGCATAGGTCTCCCAGAAACGATTACTTCAGTCAGTCGGGCTGATTATGACGCTCTCTCGGAGG
>CAYSRF010000023.1:0-11498 GCA_964433595.1 Hadarchaeota archaeon (SeqCode)
CAAGCGAGCGTTTTGCGTCACCGATGATTGGTAGGTCGACACGCACGTTTTTTCCAATCTCAACGGGATCGATGTCGATGTGGATTATCTTGGCCTTGGGGGCGAAGTAGCGCAAGTCACCGGTCGAACGGTCGCTGAATCGTACCCCAACTGCGAGCAACATATCCGATTCGGTCACCGCGATGTTCGCGGCCATTCGCCCGTGCATTCCCAGCATCCCAAGCGCGAGCGGGTGGTCCTCGGGGATGGTCCCCTTGCCCAGCAGCGAGGTTGTAACCGGGGCGTTCAGAAGCTCTGCCAACTCGATGAGCTCCTTCGATGCTCCCGACCATACAATCCCGCCCCCGGCGAAGATCGCGGGCTGCTCGGCCTTGGTGAGCATATCAACGACTTTTCGCACTTGCCCCGCGTCAGGCTCGAGTTTGAGGGACTTTTCGTATTTTATCTGAGCCGGTATCTTCAGGTCGGCTTTGGACGCCTGCACATTTTTCGGCAGATCGATGTGCACGGGGCCGGGCCTCCCAGTCATCGCAACCTTGAAGGCCAGCCTCACCACGCTCGGCAACTCCTCGACGCGGTGAACGATGAAGTTGTGCTTGGTGATGGGCAACATTACGCTGAGCATATCTGCCTCTTGAAAAGCGTCGGCGCCCAACGCTGGGACTGGAACCTGCCCGCTTATCGCGACCACAGGCGAGCTGTCCATGTAGGCATTCAGGATGCCCGTTGTGAGGTTCGTCGCCCCGGGCCCAGAGGTGGTCATGCAGACTCCCTGCTTTCCAAGCGCCCGAGCATAGCCGTCGGCCGCGTGGGCTGCCCCCTGCTCGTGCCGCGTTAGGATGTGACGAATCTCATGCTCGTCGTAAAGTGCGTCGTAGACCGGGATTATCGCCCCGCCTGGGATGCCGAAGATGTGCTTAACACCCTCCGCTTTCAGCGCCTCGAACAGCGCTTTTGAGCCCGTTAGCTCGACCATCTCATCACGTCATAAAACTGGGATTCCTTCCCTTAAAATTGATTGCTCAAGCTTCCCCGATCCGCGCGAGGATAGAGAACCTAAACTTTCGGCGGCCATCCTTGGTTTGACCCACGAGCTTTGCGCTCTCCTTGACCTTGGCCCCAAACTCCAATTTGAGCATCGACGCCATTTGCCTCGCCAAGCTCACTGGGTTCACGTAGAGATCGAAACCCTCCCGCCGCTCCTCGACTTTGGCGATGAATGCATTTCGCTCTCGTTTGCTTGCATTCATGGCGAGTCGCTGAAGTATTTTTTTGACTTCAGAGCTCTTTTCCTTCGTGAGCTTCCCTCGCACTTGCAGGATCGCCTCGTAGTGGCGGGCACTCTTGAGGCTGCACACATCGCAGGTACTCCGCTTGAGCACGAATTTTATGCGCGCCTCATCCAGCTGGGGCTTGATTTGAAGCTCGTGAACTTTCCCTCTCGTCCTGACCTCGATTACTCCCTCGGCCAGCTTTGGCTCGACCCGAAGCTCGAGTTCGGGCACCTCATGGGGGCTAAGGAACTTCATCCCCGCGTCGGTCAGGCGCGCAACTTTTAGGCTCGAGAGAACGGTCACTCGAATTGCGTTAGCGATGGCATCTCCTTCGCCCGCCTCATGCCATTTCTTTCCGAGCAAGTGAGCTCCACATCGCCCACAGACCGTGACCTCAAGCTCCGCTGTTGCCCGGAGGAGGCGGTTTCTCTCTGCGAAACAGCGCTGGCATAGGCTCCGGATTAATGGCTCACGCTCCGTTTCGAGCGCGCCGCACTGATAACAAAACCGCTTCATGTAACCAATCCCATTTTTGCTTTGGGACTTAAACCAGCTACTTGTATAGTGGTTTTCGAACTGGAGGCACGGATTGGGAATCCGGATTGGAGAGTCCAAACTTTATTAAACTCGAACAATCAAGTTCGCGCGGTGCTCGCTTGCGAATTCTATTGATCCACGCTGACTACTTGGAGTTTGAGGCAAAGCAGCGCACTCCCGTAGCTGAGGAGGTGCCTGCGGAGCAACGCTCGGGCCGTCTTGAGGAGGTGCTCGTCGTCTTCACCGCTGCAGAAGAGGAGGATGAGGGCCTAGTTGATGCGATAGCTAAAAACGCTGCCCGCGAGATCACCTCAATCGCCAAGAAAGTCGAGGCTAAGCGGATAGCTCTCTACCCGTACGCCCATCTCAGTTCATCGCTCGCTCCCCCAAAGGTCGCCGTCAAGTTGCTCGATGCCACCCGTGATGCACTGCGTGAGCAGGGTCTGGAAGTTCATCGTCTGCCATTCGGATGGTACAAGGCATTCAGGCTCAGCTGCAAGGGACACCCGCTGTCGGAGCTCTCTCGCACGATAACTGCTGAAGCCCTAGAAGCAGAAGTTGCCCCTGAAGCGAAACCGCCGAGCGAATACCTAATCCTGACCCCCGCCGGCAAGGAGCACGAGTTGGACCTGAAAAAAGTCGAGGCATCCAAGGTGCTGAAGAAGCAACCCCTGCTCCGCCAATTCGTGCTGAGCGAGGAGTTGGGACAAAAGCCAGGAGAGGAGCCAGCGCACCTAAAGCTCATACGAAAACTCGAGCTAATAGACTATGAGCCCGCGAGCGACACAGGACACTTCCGTTTCTACCCGAATGGGGCGCTCATCAAGGGCCTGCTTGAGGATCTCGCGGTCCAGCTGGCAAACGAGCTTGGGGCAAGCAAGATCGAAACTCCCGTATTGTATAAAGCGGACGAGCCCGACATCGCCGAGCAGGCCGCGCGGTTTTACCAGAAGGATTACAAGATCAAGCTACCCAACCGCACCTTGCTCCTTCGCTTCGCAGGCGACTTCGGGCTATTCAGAATGATGCGACAGACTGGGATGAGCTACCGCCAGATGCCCGTTCGGATATTCGAGCTCTCTCCCTCCTACCGCCTCGAGCAGAGCGGCGAGTGCATAGGGCTCAAGCGCCTCCGGGCCTTCACCATGCCGGATGTGCATTGCTTCTGCCGCGACCTGAAGCAGGGACTTGAGGAGTACGAGCGGTTGTTCAAAGCGTACACGAAGCTGCAGGAGGCGATGGGGTTCGACTACGTGGTCGCCTTTCGGGTGGTCAAAGACTTCTGCGAGCAGAACCGAGCCTTCTTCGCCCGCCTCGTGAAACTCGTCAGGCGCCCCGCGCTAATCGAGCTCCTTTCCGAGCGAAAGCACTACTGGGTACTCAAGCACGAGTTTCAGATGATCGATTCTGTGGGCGGAAATGCTCAGTTGGCGACAGTTCAGCTTGACCTCGAGGACTCCGAGCGCTACGGCATCTTTTACGTGGACGAGCGTGGGGAGCGACGCGGGTGCATAATTTTGCACTCTTCGATGGGCTCGATCGAACGATGGATCTACGCGGTGCTTGAAGAGGCGGCAAAATTACAAAGGGCCGGAAAAGTGCCGAGCTTGCCGCTCTGGCTGTCCCCCACGCAGGTCAGGCTTGTCCCCGTGAACGAACAGCATCTAAAATTCTGTCTCAAACTTTCTGACCCGCTCGAGAAGACCAGCATCAGGGTTGATATCGACGACCGGAGTGGAACCGTTGCAAAACGCGTGCGTGATGCCGAGCGCGAGTGGGTTCCCTACGTAATTGTCGTCGGAGAGAAAGAGGTAAAAACAAGGAAACTGCCGGCACGTATCAGGGGGGTGAAAAGGCTCAAAGTTCTCACGGCTAGAGGGCTGGCCTTGGAGATCGCTCGGAAAACAAAATGCATGCCATTCAGGCCGCTCGCTCTGCCGAAATTGCTCTCAATGCGCCCGGTCTTCGTCGGAAATTAAGGTCGTGAAATTTTGAGGCGACGAGGTCTGCTCTCTGGCCTCGGTTTTAACGTAATTGTGCTCGGGATCGCCAGCTTACTCACTGACGTAAGCACCGAGATGATGCTGCCTCTCTTTCCCATCTTTACCGTCCAGGTTCTCGGCGCCGCTCCGGCCGTGCTGGGGCTTATCGAGGGGCTGGCGGAGAGCGCGGCGAGTCTTCTCAAAGTCTTCTCGGGATGGTGGTCGGATCGCATCGGCAAGCGGAAGCCCTTAATCGTCGGAGGTTACTGGCTTTCCACTGTCGCAAAACCATTCCTCGCCCTTGCTAGCACATGGGTTCATGCACTCGGGGTGCGGTTTGTGGATCGAGTTGGAAAGGGGATCAGGACCTCCCCTCGGGATGCTCTGCTCGCAGACTCATGTGCACCAAGCGTTAGGGGAAAAGCATTCGGATTTCACCGTGCCCTCGACACGGTCGGCGCGATTTTGGGTCCGGCGTTCGCGTTTCTGCTCCTGCTCTTCCTTGGATTCAGGGATGTCTTCCTGCTCGCCTCGATTCCAGCAATACTAGCGGTCGTCGTCCTCGTGTTCTTCGTACGTGAGGTGAGGAGAAAGCGGGCCCCTAAACTATCCTTCAAGGCCGGCCTTGGCTCGCTCAGTCCAAGCTTCAGGCGCTACCTCGCAGTTGTTACTTTATTCTCGCTAGCGAACCTAAGCTGGGCATTTCTGATCCTCCGAGCCTCCGAGCTTGGGCTAGGGGTCGGGCAGGCGGTGCTCCTCTATATGCTTTTCAACGTGGTCTATGCTTTGGTCTCGCTTCCAGCTGGCATGCTGTCTGACCGTGTAGGGAGGCGTCCTGTGATCGCCTCGGGCTATTGTATCTTCGGCTTCACCTCCGTGGGGTTGGCTTTGGCGACCAGCGAATGGCAAGCACTACCACTGTTCGCACTCTACGGTGTTTTTATGGGCTTAGTTGTGGGGGTTCAACGCGCTTACGTCGCCGACTTGGTCGTTCCACGACTTCGGGGGACTGCAATGGGGGCCTTCCACACCGCTACTGGATTGGCTCTGTTGCCGGCCAGCGTCATCGCAGGAGTGCTTTGGCAAGTTGTCGGTTCATGGGCTGCATTCGCTTTCGCTGCGGTGCTTTCATTCGTGGCAGCGTTGCTCATGGTGACAGCACTGAAGCCCCCACGTGCGGAATCAAAGCATTGATCGGGTAAACGAGCTACTCGAAGACCAAAAGGTTGCTTCTTTGGTTAAATTTTAACTTTTTTATCAATTCTTAGAACTCTCGTTTTACCATAAATTAAACCGATTTTATGATAAATTGATAGATTAGATTAATAGTTCGTAAAGGCTTTATCAACAAAAAGTCATCTCCATTACCTGACTTATGGCTCGGCGATTACATGAGGGTTAAGACCGGCATTTCAGGTTTGGACGAGCTCATGGAGGGAGGCTTCCCTGCAGGGAGCTGCATGCTTGTCTCAGGGAAGATAGGCACGGGCAAGTCGATCTTCGCAATGCAGTACATAGCGAAAGGGATCACTGATTACGGAGATCTAGGGGTCCTTGTTTCTCTTGAAAGAAGTAAGAAAGACATCTACGATTATGCTTCGAGATTTGGGTGGCATTTTCAGCGATTGGAGAAAGAAGGCAGTCTGCAGATCCTTGAGAGGCCAATATCAAACGTCGCCGAGCAAATGAAGAAGGCAAAAGAGAAAATCGGGGATCTTCTATCGGAGATAGTGGGGACGGTTGAGGCCTCTGGGTCAAGGCGGGTTGCCCTTGAAAGAGTTGATCTTCTTTCAATGTTTTTCCCAGATGAACCCGATTTCAAAGTGCAGCTGGTCGATCTGAGGGAGAGGTTGGCAAAGTTGAACTGCACCTCCATTGTAACATCTGAAATAAGGGAGGGGCGGGAGGAGCTCAGCCGGCTCGGGGCGGAGGAAATCTTAGACGGCGTCATCGTGCTCTACTATGGGGGTGAAGGCCTGAAACGGGATAGGGCGCTTGAGATAAGGAAGATGCGCGGCACCAAGCATAGCAACCAGTTTCACTTCTTTGAAATCACTAACGATGGGATAGTGATACAGAAGATCCCAGAGAAGCGCAAGGGACCTGAGCTACCTAGGGAAGTGGAAAGACCAATTGAGCCTGCAATCTCGCTTAGGGCCTTAAAAAGGGGCATCACTGGGTAAAGTCCCAAGGGCTCTAAAGTCATGCCTACGACGTCTTGAAAATTCTCATGGGTCTATTTGCAATAGCACAGGAACGGCGAATTTCGAAAAGCTAACGCATCCCTAACGTTGCCCGATAATTTTCACACCTGTGAAATCATCACGAGCTCTTCAAACTGCTTCCTCAGACTGAGACAATCGATTTCATTGACCTCATAAATGTGGGCCTTCCCTCCGACCTCCCGCGCCTGATCCGCGATGAACAGGGCGAACTTTGCGTCTTCCGTTAGCACTACGCTTTGAGTGGAGAATTTGATGCTCGCGGCCTTATCCTCCTCCACGTACTGCTTTATTCGGTTGTAAAACGTCCGCCGCCTATTATTCTGTGGCAAATCGTAATCGACCATCAACATTTTTCACACCTGTGAAATCCCATCACTGTAGCACTCACCTTAGGAACCGCGCTCTTCGAACAAACATCTTTTTCACACCTGTGAAATCAGTGGACAATTGTGGGGGTGGAAGGCCAAAGAGTCGACCGGGCGTGTTTCTAAGCTCAGTCCCTGATCCCTCCCTCGACTATCTGGAATGTCGCGCTCTCCGGAGGCAGCCCGGGGTGGTCGACGAGCTTGGCGACCCTAGTGTTCGCCTTGCTCTTCCGCAGGTAGACCCGCGCGGTCATCGCATGCCCTAGCACGTGTCCTCCGATGGGCTTGGTCGGGTCACCGAAGAACATGTCAGGCCTCGCCATCACTTGGTTCGTCACGAAAACCGCGAGATCGTTCAGCTCCGCAATCTTGTGCAGCGCCGCAATGTGACGCCCCAGCTTCTGCTGCCGCTCAGCAAGCGCGCCCCGCCCGCAGTACTCGGCCCGGAAGAGCGAGGTGAGCGAGTCTATCACGACAAGTTTCACATCTCCCTCCTTCGCCATCTCTTGGATCTTCTCGGCCAGAAGCATCTGGTGATCGGTCGTGCGCGCTCGAGCGATGTAAATGTTCTCAAGTACTACCTCAGGGTCTAGCCCTGCTGCACGCGCCATGTGCGCAATGCGCTCGGGCCTGAATGTATTTTCGGTGTCGATGTAGAGAGCTTTTCCCCTTAGCCCTCCCTGCTCTGGCGGGAGCTGCACGTTGACGCAGAGCTGATGGGCCAGTTGGCTTTTCCCAGACCCAAATTCACCGAATACCTCAAACACACCTTGGGTCTCGACTCCCCCGCCAATTATCTTGTCGAGTGCGGGGCTCCCCATCGAGATGTACCCGAGGTGCTTCCGCCGTTCCATCACCTCGCTCGCTTTTTCATATCCCATGTTCACCGCATCGCGGGCGGCATTTATCACCTTCACCGCCACTCGCATTCCCACCTCAGCGGCCTCCATCAGCTCGCCCGTGGTGGCTACTGCTAGGCGCTCCAACGAATCGTAGCCGGCCGAGTGAAGTTTCTCCGCAATCGCCGGCCCGACCCCTTCAAGTTCCTCAAATTTAGTCAATCGACCACCTCCATGCGCCCCTCTTGCACATGCTTTTAAGCGATTTTGGGGGAGAGAGGTCACCGAAAGTAATTTATAAAGCTTATAAAGGGGGTCGACCGAGCGTCAATTGGGCATTGATGGGAGAAGAAGCGCGGGCAGAACCCGAGAAAGAAGTGCAGGTCGATCTCGAGAAGTTCCTGAATGCGGCCGTGGTGGTCAGCGTAAAGGACGGCCGGAGATTTCGCGGCAAGCTGACTCAGTATGACGCCCATATGAACCTCGTGCTCGAGGAGGTCGAAGAGTTCTCAAGGGAGGGTCCCGCTGCTAGACATAAACTTGTTTTGATCAAAGGCGGGAATGTTTCAGCAATTTCAATTTAGACTGGCTCAACGTATTCCATTGCCTTAAATCCTTCGAGCACCTTTCGTCCGTTTTCAGTTAGCTTGTGAATTCCCTCAACTTCGATGACTAAATCCCGGTCGATGAGGGCACGCAAATGGCTCTTTACAGGCCACCAGTCCTCGGCGCCAAAAAGCTCGCGGAGTTTTCGGAGCCCAGCGCCTCCTTTGTCGGCAATTAACATGAAAACTTTCCCCACGCCTTCCTCGTCACTTTTAAGCCAGTTGATGTCCTCGGTGACTCCCATCGCGTCCCCACCAAAGCTAGCGCTAACTCAAATAAAAGTACTCTCCTTTCTCCTTCTGTTCCCGATCGAGGCCGCTTTCCGGCTTGTTTGCTCGGGGCCTGCCCGTCTGGGGATCCCGTCGGAAAGTGACCCCGACCTCGCGCAGGAATCGATTCATCCCCTCACGCATCCCGAGGGGGCCGTGGGTTTCGCCAACCCGACTCGGCTCCCCCGTGAAGACAAGCAAGCGGTCGGAGATGAAGTCGACGCTCAGTACATCGTGGTCGGCCACGAACGCGGCGACCTCACGCTTCTCGATCGTCCGCCTTATCACGCGCGCCATCTGCAGGCGCTGCTCGACATCGAGGTAAGCGCTAGGCTCGTCGATTAGGTAGAGGTCGGCTGGTTGCCCCAAGCATGCGGCGATTGCGGCACGTTGGAGCTCGCCCCCGCTTAGCTCCTTTAACCTTCGCTCGAGCAGGGGCCTCACCTCGAGCGGTTGCAGGATCTCAGGATCGAAGGTCTGGTCAAATTCGCCGATCAGCTCGCGCAGCCAAGCTTCCACGGTTCCCTCGAACCCGATCTTTAGGTACTGTGACTTGTGGGCGACCGCGAGTTTGAAATCGAGCCTGCCGGCCGTCGGTTTGAGCGCCCCTGCGAGCATGCGTACGAAGGTTGTTTTGCCTATGCCGTTGGGACCCACCACACCGACAACCTCACCAGCGTAAACGCTGCCCGGTGCGACCTCGAGTTCGAATCCCTTAAAGCGTTTCTTGAGTTTTGGATAGCTGAACATCGCCCGTCCAATGACACGAGCTTTTGATGGAGGTCGAACTTCGAAGCGGATGGACTCTCGCCTGAACCTCACATTCTCCTCGCGCAGGTAGCCCTCGAGGAAAACGTTTATCCCAACCCTGACCCCTCGTGGTGATGACACGACGCCGTAGGCCCTGGGTTTGCCGTAGAGAACGTGCACGTAGTCGCACATGTAGTCAAGCATCGCGAGATCATGCTCCACGACGATCACGGCTTTCCCAGCATCCGCGAGCCCCCGAATGACGCGCGCCGCGTTGAGGCGTTGGTAGACATCGAGGTGCGAGCTCGGCTCGTCGAAGTAATAGATGTCCGCCTCCCGCGCGGCTGTTGCGGCGATCGCTAGGCGTTGGAGCTCACCCCCGCTGAGGAGCTTGATGTTGCGGTCGAGAACCTCGTTCAGCTCAAGCGCTTCGGCCAGCTCCCTCGCCACGTCTCGTTCATCCACTTTTGTGAGGAGCGTGCCGACCTCCCCTCGCACCACCTTTGGGAGCCCATCGATCGCCTGGGGTTTGTAAGCTGTCTTTACCCGCTCGATTCGGGCGAAGTAGGCCTGTAGCTCGGAACCTTTAAAGAACTCATTTAGGGCTCTTTGCGATGCTGCTTCTAGCAAGCCCAAGTTTGGCCTAAGTCTCCCGGCAAGAATTTCAAGCGCGGTGGTCTTGCCTGTCCCGTTCTGCCCGACGAGTCCTGTAACCTTGCCCGCTCGAGGGATGGGCAATTCATAGAGGGCGAACCCGTTGGGCCCGTAGCGGTGGATGCAGCGCCCCTCAAGCTCTTGGGGCAGGTTGATGATCGAGATCGCGCGGAACGGGCACTTGTGCCCGCATATTCCGCAGCCCGTGCATAGCTCCTCCGAAATCACGGATTTGCCCGTTCGCTCGTCGATGATTACCGTCTCGTCACCGGTTCGAACTCCCGGGCAATAGCGGTGACACTCGAGCGAGCACCGTTTAGGCTGGCATGACTCTCGGTCAATGACGGCAATTCTCGGCATTCTTTTCACCAGTTCTTAGAGCTTCTATAAGTTAACCTTTTAAAAGCCCAGCGAATAAGCAAAATAGGTGAATGATTGCGTGGGTGGCTGATATTGGCGGGAGCGGTCCTCCTCATCATCGTGCTGCCTATCATTGCCCTCACGGACTATTTCGGTTCATTGGCTAGGTTGATAGGACAGATTGTGCTCAGCATCATGCTCATCCTAGCCATGATCGGCAGCGGCCTCTTCGGTTATATCTGCTTCAAGGCTCAGGCCAAGAAATGGGGGGCTGGTCTCTTCTTGGCGACCGCACTATGTATCGTCGTCATTTATTGGTTGTGGGTCGGGCACCTGCCGTTTCTTTAGAATTTTGAATGTCGCTCCTTATTGAATGATACTCAAAACTGACGATAATTATCCTATTTCTTCTGGTTTCTGCCACTGCTCCGCGTTGAGCTGCTTCGCCCGCTCTTGAAGTTTCATCATTATAAAATCTTGTGCCTGTCTTCGTTCGAGCTCATTCTTGAAAGCATTGGAGAGGCGCTCCAACCTCGGTTTCGCGAACATCTCAAATGCCAGCTCGATGTCGCGGTCGGTAAGCGGAGCATCTTTCACTTTGTCGGCGAGCAGCTCAGTAGTCTTTTGAACTATCCAGTCGAGCTCTGAGGGTTCGACCATTTCATCATGCCAAATTCTTTAAGTTCAGCGGGGACTTAAATGCTTGGGAGTTTGGATGGACGTTTTCGAAGCAATCAAAGGCAGGCGGAGCGTGCGCGAGTTTAGGTCCGACCCTGTGAAGGAGGGGGACCTGAGAAAAATTCTTGAGGCTGCGCAGCAGGCACCTAGCGCGGGGCACTGCCAGCCCCTCGAGCTAGTTGTTGTGAAAGACCAAGCCCAAAAAGAGCGGTTGGCGCGCGCAGCGCTCGAGCAGACTTTCATCGCGGAAGCGCCGGTAGCCATTGTTGTGTGTGCGAATGTCGCCCGCACCTCTCGACGCTACGGTAGGAGGGGTGAGGAACTCTATTGCATCCAAGATACAGCCGCGGCAACACAAAACATACATCTGGCCGCCTATGCACTTGGCTACGCGACATGCTGGGTGGGAGCATTTGATGAGGGTGCGGTTGCGGAGGTAATCAAAGCCCCTGCGGGTGTGAGGCCCCTCGCCATCGTGCCAATCGGCAAATCAGCTGAGGAACCGAGCCCGCCGCAGCGCATTCCGTTGAGCAAGATTGTACACGAGAATTATTATTAATCGAGCAATCTGGCGCCTGTTCGATCCACGCTTGCGACGATGACAGCCTTGGGCTCGAGGAACTCGAGAAATGTGCGAGTTACCTGTTCAAGCTTCTTCTCCTTCACCAGTGCAAATGCTGCTTTTCCTAGCATCACTTGGCTCACTCCAATTGCACCCGTTTCTGAAACAGATTCAATCAATGCGCAAAGTTCATCATTTAAAAGTTCGAGCCCTTCTGCAAATTCACGCGAAACCTTCATAAAATTTTGAAGAGTAGGTTTTTCTAACAATTTTTTCATAGCTAAACCACCGAACCGCTTTGAACGCTCACGAAATTCCTCCTCGCGCAAAAGCTTCGCCGTTGGCAGCCCGGTAAAAGTGCCGCAAACCACCTTTACATCTTTCGGGAGGCGGATTT
>CAYSRF010000024.1:0-11025 GCA_964433595.1 Hadarchaeota archaeon (SeqCode)
AGTGCCCATTTACGCCAACGTGGCCGTCGTAGCGCTCCTCCATGACCCAACCCATTGGGTTGGTGCAGAATGTGCGAACAAAATCATCGAAAGTTTTTGTGCGGATGTGAAATTTCGGGTCACGGTTCACTTTGACAACAGGCTCATAGACAACCGCCGGCACCTCCACTCGTACCCCGATATCAATGGGGCCGTGAGTGAGCTTTACCCCCAAGTCTCGTGCCTGTTCCGCGAACCAATCAGCTCCCACCCGCCCTGGAGCCGCGAGGATGTACTTCGCATGGATCCGCTTCCCTTTGATAACGACCTCACCTTTTCCGATGTGCTCAACTTTTGAGTTGAGCACGAACTTTACACCCTGCTTTTCAAGTTTGTTCCTAAACGAGTTGATGACATCAGGTAAGTACTCACTGCCTATGTTGCGCTGGAGGATTGGGATGAATCGAACGCCAGCTGCAGCTGCACGCCTCGTGAGCTCTTCTACTTCCTTAGAACTCGTGCCGTGGACTTTCTTAGGGGCACCATGCTCGACAAAGAGGTCATCCACTTCCTTGACGAGTTTTTCGGCTTTCGAAACGCTTTTCGTGAGCTTGCTGAGGTCTCCTCCAATATCGTATCGAAGGTTGAGGGTGCCGCTCGACATGCCTCCTGCACCGCCCAAGCCGCACATGATGTGGCATGGCTTACAACCTATACACGTTCCAGTTTCAACAGCAGGGCAGATGCGCTTCCTGATATCTTGGCCCCAGTCGATGACGGTCACGGAGAACTTCGAATTTTTGGATAACTCGTGAGCCGCAAAAAGCCCCGCAGGGCCCGCACCGATGATGAGCACATCTACCGTAAACCCTCCCCCGAAGCCTAATGTCACACCAATATAAAAGCTTTTAGAGGGGGTATCTTTTCACTTTCTCAGATCACGCACCTTGTCTAGAAAAGTGCCATCCAACAAGTAAACCTCGGCTTTCTCGAGTTTCACGGCGCCAGCCTTAAACATCGGCCCGATATATTCTTTGGGTATCCCTCGATTTACTACAGCACCCCCCACGAGCTCGCTGAATGCCGGCATCACGAGCAGCTCTGGTAATTCGCCCTTTATCTGCTCCCGAATCTTCTTCGGAAACTTCGATACATCAAGCTTAGCCCGGAGCCAAATAGGCTCGACCGTTCGTCCTCCTAGCTCGTCACGGAACTCGACCGCCGGATGGTTATGCGCCACCACGAGCAGTTTTGTGTTGAGCAACTCGGGCGAAGGCCAGGTGTGGCCGTGCATCAGCCCTATGCGTTTTCGCTTGCCGAGCACGATACCTTTGGCACTGTGAATTACGACGCTTTTGGGCACCATGCCCTCCAACCCGCCGTCGTGGTTCCCGCGGATGACCTCGACGCGGACTAGCTTCGTTAGCTCCTCGAAGAAGCCGGGGAGCTCACGCCACTCCTGCCAGCTGGCGATGGGAACGTTGTGTTTCACGTCCCCAAGGAAAATCAGGCGGTCGGGCTTTCGCCGCTCGATGATTTCCAAGAGTCGCTCCTTGACCTTAGGGATCTGGCTGGGCAG
Organism: Hadarchaeota archaeon (SeqCode); assembly: GCA_964433595.1. GTDB lineage: Archaea > Hadarchaeota > Hadarchaeia > Hadarchaeales > Hadarchaeaceae > DG-33. The sequence goes on from CAYSRF010000024.1 coordinate 1,559, forward strand.
CGAGATGCCCTTGCTCGCGAGTTCTCCTTCTAAGCCTAGGTGAAGGTCGGCGACTACTAGCGTGCGCTCGCGCCCGATGCTCACGACTAACGCTGGAGTCCCATAAATCGGGAAAGCGGTCATGACAATCACAAATGAGTTTAGACAGTATTAGATAAAGTTTGAGCGGTTCTCGAGCCGCGATATCTCAGTATTCAATTTGGCCTTAATAGCACTCAGTACTTATCATCAAAGATATTCCAGCAGAACTAGCAGCCCGTAGAGGAATACTCCAAACCCCGCCAATCTCACCAGCCACTTCGCCATGCCTGCAAATATGAATACGATAATGCCAAGTATGATGAGGACAACTGGCCACACTTCATTCAGCATTGATCCACCTCTTTAAGTTCTTTTTAAGGCTGCATAAATAGATTTTTGTTGGAGCTACTTAAATGACGAAGAAGTTGGGGTTTACTGTCCTTTGGCATTCGAGCTATTTTTTTTAACTTTAACGCAGGAAGCCCCCCTCCTTCAATTCAGGTAGGGGATGAAAGTCACCCCCTTTATAAGGTTTATAAATTACTTTCGCCGACCTCTCCCCGAAAATCATTTGAATCATCGGCGGAAATTCATTACCGAAATAGGGAGGGGCCACCCCGAATTCACGCTTTCCCCGAAAGGGCACCGAGATGTAGGTGAGACATCAAGACCTCAGTAACTTGTCCCGCAAGGGATGGGGATCGAGTCTGGTGGATGAAGTAAGAACCTCTAAGGGCTGATAACGCCCTAAGCGCCCGACAAAACGCGCCCGTATGCGCAAGCAGCGGCGTAAGATAGTGGAGGAAAAGCCGGGAGTAAGCCTTGCTGTTCACGGCGGGGAGGAGGTCACAATCACACCTTAAACCTCAGCAACGCGGCGATGCCTCCAAGTGCTCGTAACTGTTTACCCGCGTCGTGCTCGGTGCTGACAACGATTACTTGCCCTCGCGTCCTTCGTGCCTGCTCCAGCACTCCCTCGACGCCAGCCCGATCCCGTCGGAGCAACTCATCCGCGACCAGCAACTTCTCGACAGCGCCGAGCGATGCAGCTTGCTTGACCTCTGCTTCTCCATAAGTGGCGGATCCCCCCTTCGCGATTTCCATCATCAACCGCTCGATCAGCGATGTCTCAAACGAAATACGATTCTCGCGTGAGACTTGCTCGACCAACCCGCGACGCACAATCTCGTAAAGTCCGGCTCTACCTCCCGAGCTGATGTCATCGCGTTTTATCTTCGAAACAAGTTCTGGATATTTCTCCTGCAGAAACACTATGAACGTATCCTTGGTGAATCCGGGGCCAGCGACTATGGCAGCTCGAACGCCTTCGCGCGAGATGATATCGTTCATCGCCTTGGCTAGTTTATGAAAAAATTTTTGTTCGTCTGCTTCGCGCTCAACCGCGTAGCGTTTCCCAGCCCGTGCACGGGAAAGGGTTCCCAACTCATCGAGCCCATATTGACGAACCAATGCGAACTCTGCCGAAACATCTTCGAGCGCTACTAGCAAGACACGTGGACGACGGCTAGCTCGAACGGCTTCCCTGATGCGATCGAGGTGGTCCTGCCGCCAAGTTTTGGTGATGGTAAGTGTAGACCCCGGCTCAAAGCTGAAAGAGTGATGTTTTCCTATATCGGGGCCTTCAATGATCGTTCCCAGCAGGCGAAGGCGGTTCGCATGTTTGTGAAACTCGACGCCGTCAACATGAATGGACAGCGTTACGCGCCGCTTTTCGAGCCGCTCCGGCCTGAGCTTTTCCCCAACCTCCCGCTCCCGGCGCCAAGTTTGAGCAGTCGCGATGTCGTTAGGTTCGACTAGATGCTGGAGGTGCCAGAGATCGTCAAGCGTCTCGACTACGAGTTTGATTTTTCCATGCTTCAAATCTTTGTGGACCACTCGCATTTGCGAACCCCAAATATTTTTAGGTAAGATGCGCTACCTGCCGCGGAATTTCCGGAAGGCGCGGCTTATGCTGTCGTTCCAGAAGTAAGGCAGACTGTAACGCACGAGCCCCTCGAACTCATCGGAGTATACATAGAAATGACTGACGCGGTCATCGATCTCTTTGAATTTTTTATCGACGACGGTGAAGATGTCTTGCAAGGCCTTTCGCTCAAACCTTGCCTGAAGCAGTGATGGTTCCTTAAGCAGAAGCACATCTGCCAAGCGGAGCACGTTGATCTCGATCAGGGCCGAGCTTTGAGTTATGAGCACCATTGACAGGTTCTTATGGCGTGCGATCGCCATGAGCTTGGTAAGCATTTTGTTCATCGAGGTCATTGCCTCACGCGAGAAAAATAAAATCGCGGCTTCATCGATGAGCACAACAGAATCATTCGGAATATCCTCGATGCGATTCATCTTGTGGATCCATCGCGGCAACTTCGCGGCGTCATATCCAATCCCGTAACACCTCCGCCGAGCAACGTGGTTAAACCAAGCTAGGAACTGCATCCCAAGCGCAGTTTTTCCACCCCCGCGTTTTCCGACTATTAGCATAATCAAGCCGTATTTCTGAAGCGCTCGTTCGAAATTTGCGTAAGCCCCCCTCCGCTCTTCAACGACTTCAAATGGCTCAAATCTTGGTGGGGGTTTCGGCGGTTCTAATCCTAGAGCATCGCGGATTCGACTAAACAATCCCATTTTTCACACCTTAAGCTTCACCCAAGTTATAAGTTGTCGAATATTCGAATTTCTGTCCACGAGCCTTTTGCGTTACCATGCTATATCCAAATAATTCTTATCCGTGGTTGCTTAAAATATAATTAAGGTGCTCCCTGTGGTGGCCCAACGGCTCGTTCGAATTAGGGATCTAAACCCAACCGACATGCAGGCGATCTTGAGCATAGAGTACAAGTGCTTTAAGGATCCCTACCCGTTAAGCCTCCTCAACCGTTTACACGCGATGCACCCGGATGGATTTCTCGTGGCCGAAGCTCATGGAAAGGTGGTGGGCTATGTGATTGGGGTAATACGATGGGGGGCGATGGGCCACATTTTAGCCATTGGTGTCGACCCACTCTACCGGAAGCAGAACATCGGCTCAACCCTGATGAAACGCATTATCGGCCGCCTCCGCGCGAAGGGGGCGAAGCTCGTGCGGCTAGAGGTGCGAAAGAGCAACGTTGAGGCGCAACAGTTCTACTTCAAGCTCGGCTTTCGGCAGCGGGAGGAGATCCCCTATTATTACGAGGACGGCGAAGCGGCCGTGGCGATGGACTACAAACTCGAGAGCTAGTTATCTTCGGTACCTCAACCTTCGGAGATCCTCCACTGCTAGGACGCGCACGTTTGTTGGCGCCACCTCGACGCGCGAGCGCATTCCGACAATGTATTTCACGCTGCGCTCGGCCGCCATGTCCACGAGCTCTTGGGTTACGACACCATCGAACACCACGGCTTTAACATTCGGGACTTTGGGCAGTCGTTCCTTTAGTTCCCTCACTTGAATCTCTTCAATCTGCTCGAGTTTTTCGTCAAGCAGCTGTGCCTTCAGGGTGCCGCGCAGCCTGCTGATAATACCCTCCAGTTTTTGGAATTCCTGGGTCTCTCCTTCGGCGGCGGGAGCGGCCTCTGGTACGAGCTTCCCTCGGAGTTCGGCCAGCGCGTGCTCGAGAGGCACCTTGTTCCGCAACGCCTTGATTATTTCCTTTCGCGTGAGGTCCTCTACGCTACGGTTCTGGGGCGGCTTCGCGACAAAGTCTATGTCGGCAACTTGGAGCAGCTCCTTCAAGATTAGGTCCCCGCCCCTATCGCTGTCAAGGAAAGCCGTCACCGTCTTGTTCTTGCTCAGGTCAATTACTACTTTGGGTACGCTCGTCCCTTCGATGGCGATGACATTTCGGATGCCCGCACGAAGCAAGTTTAGCACATCAGCGCGCCCCTCGACGATTATCAGTGCATCGGAACCTCGCACCCCCGGGCCTGCGGGTAAGCCCTCATATTCGGCAATCTCCTCGAGGCGCACAGACTCCTTGACCATCTCGGCTATCTCTTGGGTCTCAGGAGCGGCCTTCTCGACGAGCTCGAAAATCTCTTTGGCGCGCTCCACGATGAACTTCCGCTTGGCGTCGCGCACGTCCTCGATTCGCTCAACCTTGATTGTCGCCTCGCAGGGGCCCACTCGATTGATGGTTTCAAGCGCGGCGGCGATGATCGACGTTTCGACCCGGTCAAGGCTCGAGGGTATCATTATCGTGCCTGACGATTTTCCTTGGTTTGAGCTGATGTTCACCTTGAGGCGCCCTATCCTGCCGGTCTTGAGCAGCTCGCGTAGGTCTAGCTCATCCCCCAGCAGACCCTCAGTTTGTCCAAAAATTGCGCCCACTACATCGGGGCGCTCCACCACGCCGCTCGCCTCTATTTTAGCGTGGACGAGATACTTGGTCGTACCAATATCCTCTCGCATAACGGAAACCTCCTTTTTGTCGATTCGCTCAGCTACCAGTTCTTGCAGTTTTTTTCCTTCCAAGGGCACCACGCCCTCGAAAGCCAGAATGAGCCTGATGGTGATTCTGGCTTGAGTTGATGATCAATTTATAATTGTGTCTCCCACCTAAAAAGGCTGTGGTCCCGATCAGTAGATCACAAAGTAAATTTTCAGAGTGGTACCATAGTTTACATAAAGCCGCGCTGGGGGACTTTTAACCTTCTTTATGAATTTTTGGATAAGTCAAAAGAGCAATCGGGATTACCAACAATATGAGAGTAGTCGCAAGGCAGACCGAATCATGTGATTTTTAAAAGCTTTTCGAAACCGATAAAAGAAACCTAGAAAACTTGTCATCCTTCTCCACCTGCCTTTATCATAGGGCAATCCTCGAAATTGCAGGGCCCGCCAGAATCCGAATGGCGGCATCTCGGAGTAGCATTTTCACCCAAGAAAAGATGAGGGCAATCGCGCTTGATCTCGCAGTACTGGACAAAATCGACTAGGAGCCGCGCACTCCTAGGCAGGCGTTCCAAGGTTTCATTTACCATATTTATCTCCCTTTTTGCGCTCGGTTTTTGTTGTCGGTGTATTTAGGGAGTGTGGTGAAAAATTTGGACACCAAGCGTAAAGTATGAGAAATTTTTGTGCATATTCTAAAGTTATCTAAGTCACAATTTTTGATTTTCGGAAAACCAAGCGTATCGGCACTAAACAGCAGGTCTGGTCCTTTTATTTGAACACGCATTCCTGCCCCCAATAAAACCTAAAAGAAGATTTTTTGATGTCGTTTTTGGGGGGAGGTCACCGAAAGTATTCCCGATTTCAAATTACTATGTTTGCACAGTTTATTCTCAAAATAGCTCAAAAAAAGCCGGACTTTCGCAGAGCACCATTTTATTCTTTGGATTTGTGAGGAAACAGTCGAAATCAGGGGAAATGCGAAAAAATAAGTTGAAAACCAAAAATTCCAGTCTAGTTTTAAATTTTATAATTCGTAGGAATCACTCTGAAAAAACGGCCCCGAAGCGAATTGCCCAAATTTTCCCCCTTATAAAGGACCCCCACGCATCATCCAAAGGCTTGGCGGGTATTCACGGCCGTGCATAACATCAAACTAATCCTGTTCACGTGGGAGCTCCGCGACAAGGCTAGGCGAAAGCGATGGTTTTACGTCAACTTGAAGCGCGTCCTCGAGGAACTCCCGCCGAAAAACTGGAACAAGGTGGGCGGATCTGTGTACCTTGTGGACGAGAAGTACTCGCATGAATTTAGAGAACTCCTGAAACACTTCGAAGGACCAGAGTTGAAATGGTGCGAGTTCAGGGTCGAAGCTTCACCGGCCACCTTTTTGGAGCACTGCACGGCCGTGCACACAATATGCGATGCACCAAGCCACAGTCGAAGCTAAATACGTACGTTAAAAATCACTAATAAAGATATGCGCTTCGTCAGTTTCGATTTTGGCTAAGTGAAAATTTAAAGTTGGGGCTAGACCAACGGTAGCTAGATCGAAATACAAACCAAATCTTTTTAGATGCTCATCATAAAAGTTTTTTTAACGAGTCACGGTCGATTGCCCTACCGTGATGGAAATTTTGCCGGAGCTGATATCACTAATATCGAGGAAAACCGAGGATTCCTAAAGATTATAAATAAATATTTTGATTTATACAGGAGGCTGAACGCTTGAGGGTAAAGGCTTGTTTGATGTTTGTGGTTCTGCTCACTCCCATGTTATTGTTAGGGGTGTCCGTCGGGGCGCAGTCGGGGCTTGCGGATACCCCATGGCCAAAGTTCAGGCATGATTTGCAGAACACGGGTAGGAGCCCGTATATCGGGGCGCAGGACAACACGTTGAAGTGGAGCTATGCCACAGGTGGGGCAATTGTTTCTTCTCCAGCCATCGGCTCGGACGGAACTGTTTACGTTGGATCCAATGATGGCAAGCTTTACGCGATAAATCCGAATGGCACTTTAAAGTGGAGCTTTGCCACTGGAGGGCTCGTGCGATCCTCTCCTGGAATGGGTGCCGATGGAACTGTATACATCGGATCTGATGATGGCAGATTTTATGCTATAAATCCCGATGGAACTCTTAAATGGAGTTATCAAACTATTGGCAGTGTTTACCCTTATCCTTCTCCCGCAGTAGATCCTTCTGGCATTATTTACGTGGCTGCAACTTACGACGCAAATTGGCACGGACGAGTATATGCTTTCTATCCCGATGGCACTGTGAAGTGGGTGTTCAAACCTAGCACTTCAGGAAGTTGGATTCTCGCCTCACCAACGGTGAGGCAAGACGGAACGATACTATTTGGGGATTGCAGCAACCCCAACGCAATCTTTTGGGCGCTTAAGCCCGATGGTACGGTACTTTGGACGCGCACACTTCCGAAGCCTAACGGAGAGATTGACATATCGTCAACCGCCGCTGTAGACTCGGCTAGCGGCCACATCTACTTTGGAGGGGGCAACCGCGACCACAGGGTTTTTGCCCTCAGCTCCGATGGCACGATCCTGTGGTCATATCTCACAAATGGAAGGGTAAAGTCTTCCCCAGCCATCAGCTCAGATGGAACGATATATGTGGGATCGATGGAGGATTGGCCCGAGTCAGGCGTGTTCGACGGTAAACTTTACGCTATTAACCCTAACGGCACTTTGAAGTGGAGTTTTCAAACAAGCGGCAGTATTTTCTCTTCGCCAGCTGTTGGGGCGGATGGAACCGTCTACGTCGGGTCATACGATCGTAAGCTCTACGCCATAAATCCGGATGGAACGCTAAAGTGGTCCTACGCTACCGGAGGTCCGATCAAATCCTCACCAGCTATTGCGGAGGATGGCACGGTATACTTCGGCAGCTGGGACAGCAATCTCTATGCCATAGGCCCGCCTCGAGAGAGAATCATGGGGATGATTGTGATAATAATCGTTGTGATTTTGATTTTAACCGTCATCGCTGCATTGCGGTAATTGATTTATTAGACGACCCCGATTGAAACGACAAATAGATAGTTTTAGTCTAAAAGCCAACTCGAATCATCGATGCCTGCAAAAAGTTAAATATAACATAGTGAATTCATTAATTAGTATTGAAATAATCTATAGTCAGCCTAACCCGCCGAGCCATATCCACCCATGAAAAAGGTAGGAGTGGGTGCTGCTGATCATTTGTATATGCACTCCAAAGGGCAAAGCTAATTTCACTTTTTTACACCAATACTTAATCTTGGAACAAAATGGATTTATTCTGGAGGGTGCAGTAAAAAATACTGGCAGGGTTTCAATTCCGCATCTCGAAATATATACACCCAAGCTTGAGGGATTCAAGGTTGGAAATTATTCAAAAGATATGTTGCTTGATTCAAGTGAGGAAAGAAACAAAATTTATGGTAAATTTGAGGTCAGAAAAAATGAGGTCACAATAGATGCTTATCCACCAGCCGTGGTGAAAGATTTCACTGCAGGTGCTGAGTTAGTAGGTCCTCATGATGAATTTCGTAAAATCGATGTCGCTTTTCCTGGAAGAATTCAGCAAAAAGAATCCGTATTTTTTAGGATTTGGTGTTTTTTCAAGTTACCAGTTTATGAACATAAATATTTGTTTATCAAAAAGTATCAGCTAGACTTAAAAATTTATCCCAATGCGTATCCCGAGATACACGGATTTCCGGAGATTTGAAAAAGAAATTTATAGATCAAATAGTTGGTATAGACGAATTCCACCTGTGGATTTCGCTACCACGAGGTTACACGTTTTTCCATCCACCTGAGTTACCTCATGTATTTCACGGTTGTGAAAGCATTATGTTCGAGGAAAAGAAAATTCAGGAAGGAAGATTTTTTAAAGAAATCCATTACTTGAAAAAGTGGCAAAATAAGCTACTAAAGCATAAAGAAGCTTTAATTTCTATCATCGCACTAATTTTGGCTATTCTGAGCTTACTACGTACGATATGAAAATCTACTTTGTGATCTACTGCCGATACTCTTGTTATATTTATAACAAGAAAAAAGCAAAACCTGAAAAACTGCGCGCGCGAAAATTTAGGTGGACTCCATTTGATAATCGAAATTGTTACCATGGGCGAGGTCCCGCGCAAGCTGCCGGAAGACCTAGTGCGCAAACTCGAAAAAATCTACGCCAAGCTTGTCGATGGCTGCCTCGTGGGCGCCTCGCTAGGGGTGCCGCCTGCTGCCTACAACGCACGGCGCAACCAATACGACGCCAACCTCATCCTCGATCGGGTGCTTCACCGAATAACTGGTGAAAACCGGGTGCTCGGGGTATTCAGCGTTGACCTCTACACATCTTCGCGCGACCTCAACTTCATCTTCGGCCAAGCCCAGTGCCCGGGCAGAGTAGCTCTCATCTCGCTTCACCGCCTTAAGTCAGAATACTACGGCGAGAAACCGAACTACAAACTGCTACTCGAGCGTGCAACGAAGGAGGCTGTTCACGAGCTCGGGCATACATTCGGGCTCGGTCATTGCTCCAACCTAAAATGTGTGATGTCTTTCTCGAACTCTATCTTCGATGCGGACAAAAAATCACCAACATTTTGTGGGGTTTGTAAGAAAAAACTTCTCCTCTAGACTGCTTATTTTTTTGGTGAAGCTCTCAAGATCCATATTTTTATCATCGAGCCTGCCGAATAAAAGCGAAAATTGAACTTCATCTTAAGATATAGAAATTTTTTAGCGTGCAAAAAAACGGAAATAAGAATGGAAATTAAGAAACGTACTTCACTGTTGGCTTTCCATCTGTTGTCACGTTTAATCCCAATTTTCTTAACCCTGCCTCATCACCATTGCTCAAAACATGGGTTACATGCATTTCACAACCCTTGAGCCTTCCGAGCATTTTTATTCCAATCGCTGCTGTAGGATTTGTAGCTGCGCTAATGGCCAAGGATATTATAGTTTCTTCAATATTCAAACTTTCCGATTTCGTGCCTAGGACTCCCTTCTTAAAATCAGTTATGTTTTCAAGGACGTTTGATGATAACAG
>CAYSRF010000025.1:0-10320 GCA_964433595.1 Hadarchaeota archaeon (SeqCode)
GAGAACAACGGCTGGGGCATCTGCTTATGGGACTCCTCCTACAATAACCTGACCAACAACACCTGCGAGAACAACGGCGGGGGCATCCGCTTACCGGACTCCTCCTACAATAACCTGACCAACAACACCTGCTCGAACAACTCCACCGGCATCGATCTATGGGAGTCGTCCAGCAACACCATCTCCAGCAACACCTGCGAGAACAACGGCTGGGGCATCTGCTTATGGGACTCCTCCTACAATAACCTGACCAACAACACCTGCTCGAACAACTCTCGGGACGGCATCTTCTTATGTCACTCCTCCTACGATAACCTGACCAACAACACCTGCGAGAACAACTCCAGCTACAATTTCGGCGTGTTTGGCTCTGATATCTCGCACTTCGACCACGACATCGACACTTCTAACCTCGTCGACGGCAGGCCCATCTATTACCTGAAGGACACCTCCGACCTCGTGATAGGCCCCTCCCTGAACGCTGGGTACTTGGGGCTCGTGAGGTGCGACAACATCAGGGTGGAAAATCTTGTGCTCGAGAACAACGGTCAGGGGATACTCCTCGCCTCCACCGAAAACAGCTGGATAGAGAACTGCGTTTGCTCGAACAACGAGTGTGGTATTTTCTTGATACTTTCTTCTTACGACAACTTGATCAACAACACCTGCGAGAACAACGGCGACGGCATCTTCCTGACCTCCTCCAACAACAACACCCTGACCAACAACACCTGCGAGAACAACCGCTGGAATGGCATTTCCTTATCTGGGATTATTTCCCTGTCGTCCAACAACACCATCTCAAACAACACCTGCGAGAACAACTCCCGCGGCATCTGGTTAGTCTCCTCGTCAAACAACACTATCTTCCACAACTACCTGCTCAACAACACGGAGAACAACGCCTACGATGACAACACCAACTACTGGGACGAGAACGGGGAGGGGAACTACTGGGACGACTGGCAGCCCCCCGAGCACCCCGACGCCGATGGAGACGGGATAGTGGATGAACCCCGACCAATCGCGGGCGGGACCAATCAAGACGACTATCCACTCGTGATCCCTTCAAAGCCGTTTCCGTGGGCGCTGATGATAGGGCTAATCGTTACGGTCGCAATCATCATCACTGCGGGGATCGTGATCTACAGAAGGCACTAAATTTCTTAAAACATCCGAATGGTGTCGAGAACGATATCGACCATCGCTTTTTCCGCACTTTTCAATTTTCCAGAATAAAACTCCAGTTTCCACTTTAACTCCGCCAGCTCATCCGATCGCAACAGCTTTTATCCCCTCGCCCAAAATCACTTGCGGCGTTCGGCGGGGCGTGAGTCATCGGTTTGACCTCAATCTTTCCGGTGGAATCACTTCTCCAACCTCCCGAGCGCCCGAAACGAAGCCCTTTTTTATCCTCCCTCAAACCGTCTATCGGCAATCCGCGGCCTCCAAGCTTTCAGCCTCCACAAAAACTGGAAGTTAGAAGGTCGCGGGCCTCGCGTGGCCGGTTCGAGTTTTGGTTACCTCCATAACTCTAGACGCTCCGACCACGCGCAAAGGTTTCAAATATAAACCTTAAACGGTTTAGAGTTATTCTTTAGTCAATCCCATTTTAGAACGAGGGATAAAAATGAGGGGTTTTGCGAACGTTGCTTGGAGGTTATTGCTATGTGGTTGTTTGTGATTCGGTTTTTTTCTCTAGTTTTCTCTCCTCAAGTTGTGAGGTAATGTCTTCGCCCGATATCACAATGTTAGCAATGGAATCAGTTTGAATTATCAAAGATTGACCAAGAGTTTCATCGAACTCTAAAACAAGATCAGTATAACTCTCATGGAGACTGGAAATTTTATCCTCCAATTCATCATCTAGATCAACTACATTTATTCCAGCTTCTTTGCATATTTCTCCGTTAATTGGATAACCATGTGAACGGAATCTATTAGTAAATGTGTGTATGGCAGTTTCTTTTTGGGATTCATCTAGAGTTTCGAATGCTTCTTCCACATATTGGGTTGCCGCCTTCTGGGCATCTCTATAAGCACCCATTAATAGAGGATTTAATTTATCGGCTATCGACAATTTAATGTAAGGGTCATTGATTCCTTCCATGAATTCTAATGCTTCTTTTATGGAATGAGCGGGAACCCACATTCCTGTAGTAGGATCCCTTACCATGGGCTCTATAGGCCCTAACTCACCAGGTTTGATAATACATAATTCGTCAGCCCGAATACCAAACAATGACGCGGCACTTTTTGCATAAAATGAAACCCCTATGCAAAGCGTATCGCTATATCTTCGCAATAGTTTAATTGCTTTTGCTGCCGAATCTATATCTCCTCCGCCGGACTCAATTAATAAATCCAACTTTTTCACTTTCCCAAGCTTTCTCAGAACCTTGTTCAGCCTATATACCTCTAGACTAGTGAGCGAATTGTTCCAGAGGAAAAAAGTTAACATTTTTGACCCTCTTTTTTCTTGAATTTGCTTTATTAAGTCGGATGTTTTAGATAGCACGTTTTCTACTTTCTCTAATTTCTTTTGTTCCATTATCTCCGCCCCTTTTCGAGTTTTTTGATCAAAGGTATTAGCTCTACCCCAGACAGATCTCTCCTAATCTTTTCTGGGTCGATGATAGGCGAGTAAGGTTTCCCTAACGCGGCACGAATCCGCTTAAATTCCTCGTAGACATGTTTAGCTTTTCCATAATTTTCAAGCTCCTTTTTTATTTCAGTTGGTGCCTTCATTTTTATCACCTAATTTTTCACACACACATTTGTTATTGTAAAGTTACACATTTAAATCCCCACCCCCCGACCACGCGCAACGGCACATGATTCAGCCTTTTTTTGACAGAATTCGGACTTTTGCAACAAAGCCTATTTTTCCAAAAACTTTTTTATCAAAACTTGTTTTAGTAACTCATCAGCTGAATCAGCTAATTCTGCAATTGCAAATTTGTTCACGACATTGTTGACATATCTACCGAATAGTACTGTTACTCCAACTGCCCAACCAATAGCAATTGATATCAGAACATCTGGGGCGTTGGAAGTAATCCCCACAAAAAGCATGGTTACGAAACAATAGATTATTAGACTTCTACAAGTTATGAAAAATGTGATACCCCGCGCAGGTCCGACCAATATCTTTTTAAGAACACTTTCAAATTTTGCCTCCCAATCCTTCTCTACAGCGTTTAACAAACCCTTAGCGAAATCTCGTTTTATTCTTCCTAACAAAAAAACCATAACTACCCATGCTATACCTAATAGAGCTATGCTTCCCAAAATAATTGTACTCAAAATCCAAAAAGAATTTGTTGGTTCCATTTCACCACTTTTAGACAAATACAATAGGAATGATAGAATTTAAACCTGTTTTTTTGGGTTTGTGGCAAATCGCTTTTTTTCTGAAAAAATGACACGGAGCCACTTTATTAGCAAAAGTCAGACTTTATGAGCAGACGGGACTTTATTAGCAAAGCCTTTGCGTGGGGGTTGTTTATAAGGGGGCAAAACGTGGAGTATAAAGTCACACGAAAATTGATAGCAGTTTTTTAACCCACCAACGCACACCCAAGCTTGGTTGAGAGCGTGACACTTGAGGAGAAGACCATCCACGACCCCGTGCACGGGAGCATGCGCCTCAGCGGAATCGTGCTCGATCTCGTCGACACGCCCGAAGTTCAGCGCCTTCGGGGCATCCTACAACTCGGCTTGGCAAACCTCGCATTTCCCGGAGCCAATCACTCGCGCTTCGAGCATGTCCTCGGCGTGGCGTACCTCGCAAAACGCCTAGGTGACGAGCTAAGGCTGTCCGAGGATGAGCTCAACCTCTTGCTCGCCGCAGCGATGCTCCACGACATCGGTCACCCTCCCTACTCCCATACGCTTGAGTACCTGATGACCGAATACGTCGGCAAGGACCACATGGAGATCACCGGCGACATCGTCAGGGGTAAGTTGAGGGTTTGTTCGGGGAAAGAACTCAAAAGGCTTCGGGAGCTAAAGGTGCCGAGCGTTCCAGAGGTTCTTGAGCGCCACGGGATCGACTCTAAGGAGATCGCCCTCCTTCTGCTTGGAAGACATCGAAAGCCCTACCTCGGGCAGTTAATCCACAGCGACATCGATGTCGATCAGATGGATTACTTGCTGCGCGATGCCCACTTCACCGGTGTCGCTCTGGGCATGATAGATGCCGACCGCCTGATGCGTACCCTCGTCGTCCACCGCAACCGCCTAGCGATCCTCAGCAAGGGAATCGAGGCTGTGGAGGGGCTCCTTACCGCCCGTGCGTTGATGTACAGCTCAGTTTATTTTCATCACACAGTACGGGTGGCTGAACTGATGCTTGCAAACGCCGTTGAGTTCGCGATTTTGCATGGGGGGCCGATCACCAGAGATAACTTTTACTTGATGACGGATGCCGCGCTGATGGAGCACCTTTATTCGATGGATGGATACCCAAAAGACATCGTCATGCGCCTCCGGTATCGGCAGCTTTTCAAGAGCGCCTACATCGAACGGCGGAGGGAGTTATCGCGGGCAGAAAGGAGGAAGATTTTAAAGAAATATAGTGGGTGGAGTCGTGTTCGCGAGATTCAAAACGAGATTGCGGATAAGGTAGGGGTCTCGCGGGGAGATGTTATTTTGGATGTGCCGTTCACCGACATTCTGATCTCTGAGCCCCGCCTGGAGAAAGTTGAAATGCCGGTATTCGCGGAGGGAAAATTGGAAAAGCTATCCAAGCTCTCGCCAATAGCTTCTGCAATCAAGAAGCGACAGGCCCCTCGGTACCTGCTGCAGGTCGTCACCAAACCCGGGTACGTGGGGCGAGTGAGGCGTGCGGCGAAAAAAGTTTTGGGTTGACATCATCTGGAGACGAGATAATGTCCGGAGTTGTAGCATACTATTCTAGGACTGGAAAGACAAGGTTTGTGGCACAACAGTTGGCCAAGGCACTGGGTTGCAGAGCGCTCGAGATATCAGATCTGAAAAAGCGGATGGGGCGAATAGCGCACCTAAGGGCCGCAAGAGATGCCAGAGGCAAAAAGAGGACAGAAATAGAACCAAAGAGGATAGATACCGCAGGATGCGACCTAATCTGCCTTGGAACTCCGGTCTGGTGGTCCAACCCCACCCCGGCGATAATGACCCTGCTAGACAACCTTGATATAGAGGGGGAAAGATGTGGTGATATTTGCCACAGCAGACGGCTCTCCTGAACGAACCATTGACATCCTCACAAAAAGGGTTGAGGAAAAGGGGGGCACTGTTGTGGGTTCCTTCTTTTGCCTGAAAGGGAGCGATGAAGAGAGAATGAAGGTTGTAGAAGATTTCGTAAACCGCTTCAGAAAGCAGTCCCGATCGCATTTTACCTAAATTTTTGAAAGCGTAGACCGCTGAAGGTTTTCAGGCCAAAGCTTCCCGTCCTCGATCGGTCAGCTTCAGGTGAGCGTCTAAATAACCGAGGATTTGTAGTCTAGTGACCTGTCTCCTCGCCACAACCATTGGCACTCCTGCATCGCTGGCGGCCTTCTCCAAGAGCGCGCCGGCGTTCAGGCTTCGGAGGATGCTCCTACCGATCTCACCCACAAGCAACTCGTCGGCGAGCTTCCGTTTGGCTATGGAATCCATCCCCGGCCGCCTAGCGAGAATGCGCTCGAGGAGTTCGGGCCCTGGGTCAACGCCATATTTCTGGGTAAGCACTCGCTGGCAGGCACTCGACCCAGCTATCGCACACCTGAGGCCCTCAAGGTCCCTCACCAGTTCAAACAGATCCCCAAAACGTCCCCCCCTTTTCTTGGCTTCGATGACTAGGCTGCCACGGAGCGCCTCGTTGGCATCCTGCAACCTTTGCGTTTCCTTGCGCAGGGAACTGATCTCCTTCAAAAGTTCACGCCTTCGGGTAACACTGCCACCGGAAAAAAGGATTATTCCTAAAAGCAGGAGGATAATGAACACCAAGAACGCTAGGACCCACATCTCCACCACTGCCACCATTTACGCATTCAGAGATTTAAAAACAACTGGGTTGGCAATCTTGAAAGAAGGCGATGTCGTAAATAAGACACGTCGGTTTTCGCAAGAGTTCACTTGACGAGCTTCTCGACTTCCTCTTCGGGGAGCTCTCGGTAACCCTTTTCATCGATCTTGGCAACGACTATCTTGTCACCCGTCGCCGCATCCCGCTCGATAGCTATTTTAATCGACTGCGCCACCAACTTCGCCCCATCGTCGAGCTTCATCCCATCGCGGTAGTTCTGCTCAAGCACGCCGTAAGCTACTGTAGATCCAGTGCCCGCGCTCGCGAACTTCTCCTCCTCGAGTTTGCCCCCGACTGGATCAAAGAAATAAAGACGCGGCCCGTCGTCATCGACGCCAGAAATCACGCCCGCCACTATGTAGGGAAACATTCGCCGCCCATGAAGCATGTTTGATGCCACTTGAGCTAGGCTCTTGGTCGAGATCGGGCGCTCGTGATTCAAGCGGTAGAGGTTGGCCTCAGCTCGGAGCATGTTGATCAAGCTCTGGGCATCGCCTGAGCTGCCCGAGACAGCGGCCCCGATGCGCTCCTCAAGCTTGAAGACCTTCCTGACGCGCTTGCTGAGCACAAGATAGTAGGCTGCGCCCCGGGTGTCCGAAGCCAGGACGATTCCATCCTTGCATCGCACCCCCACGATTGTACCAGTGAATCCGTACACGGGCATCAACTTTCCATCTGAGCCCCTACCTATAAAACTTCATCGCCGAGCCAGTGCCGCAATTATCGCTACTGCGGAAACAGCAATTATCGCAATCAAGACAATAAATTTGGGGTCTATCTCCGGTGAAATCACTTGAGAGGAGATACTAGCCAAACGTTTCCCTTCCGCCGTGAAGCTGCCATAGGGGGTGTCATAAGTTACAAGCGCGGTTATGGTACTGTTTTCAACCCCATGCTCGAGCCCGATGTCCTTAACACTGACATCAAAGCTTACCGTTTGGTTGTGGTTGGACTGTAGGCTATCAATGGTCTGCGCGGCCGGTACCTCGAAGTACGTTTAATCTACCTGTAGCTGCACTTGTATATTCTCAGTTGTTTGGGTACCCACATTCTTTACCGTAGCATACCAGCCCCAGTCCCCATTTTGGATTTGGGATGCAGCATCCAGGGTCACCTCAACCGCCACCTCGCGCGTTATTGTTGACACAGTTCTTTCCACAGTTAAGTTGGGGTCAGACTCAGAATAGCTGTAGTAGGGCTTATTGCAGTCCCCTGATATTCTTATTTGGCCTTCTTTGACGAGATCCGTGCCGTCGCTGGTTGCTAAGACTAGGTGATCGGGGCTTAACTTACAAAAATTCCATTCTGGACTGGCCCATCGCGTGTCGATTGGAACCCATTCAACACCTGGCAAATAGATAAATGCCCATGCATGCCCCATCTGCTCAAAATTAGTGCCGTATTGGGCTTGATAACCATACCCCGACACATGTTTCGCGGGTATGCCGGCTGCGCGAGCGAGAGCGATAAACAAGTGTGTGTATCCACTACAGTCCCCCGTGCGATTTGTATACACCCAGAGAGCGCTGTGCTCTTCGGGGTACGCCACGTATGTTAGATATTCTTTCACAAAATCGAATATCTGCCTTGCCTTGTGGTAGTAGTTAGAATAGTTATCAGTCAGTTCGTGCGCTTTGTTGTAAATCGTCGAGTCGTCGCTTTCCCACAGGTAAGCAACAGGCTGTGTGTATTGGAGTTCCTCTGCTGGGATGCTGCCCTGCACCATGTCCGAAGTGATCCCTGGGTCGACGTAATCAACTTTCACAACTTGCGTGATGACAATTGTTTTTGATTCTCCAGCGCCAATTGTACCTAACGACGCTCGCACGATGCGATTGTCATCTGTGCGAATGATTTCATAGTTATCAAGTGGGTCGCTCAACTGGATGTCCTCGCTCAACACTTGCTGGCTTGCCCAACCCGAGCGATTGTCAAAAATGAAAAGGGGCGTGACAACCACGTTCATCGCGGCGACCGAACTATTGTTGGAAACCAAATATGTTTTCTGAATACGATAAACCACAGAATTTGTTGACTCATCTGCGCTCGCTAGAGGCTGAATGAGTAACGTGAATAAAATCAACCCCAGTACCAAGAACCTTCGCAATCTAACCCCAACTCAACTGATTGGGTTTCGTATAAAAAGTATTCAAAAATCGCCTCCAGTTTTCTCCCTTATAAAGAACCCCCACCCAAAGCCTCGGCGGGATGCAATGGATGAGAAAACTATGACTAAGCTGAGCTTGCTTTGCTCGCTGACGGGGTTGGCGGCGATCTACGCTGCGGCGATGCAGGTCCGCCCAACGATGACTCCCATTGCGAGCCTGGACAATGAGTTCGTCGGACTACAGGTGGCGATTTCGGGGCAGGTTGTAGACTTCTACGAGCATCCAGACGGGCACCTCTTCCTGAAGCTCAAGGATGACTCAGGAGGTGTGGTGAGCGTCCCAGTGTTCGCCCGGGTGCGGGCTGAGCTGGGCGAGCCTATAGAGTTTCTGGATGTGGTCCAAGTTACAGGCGAGGTGAAACTCTACGGGGGCGAGCGCGAAGTAATTCCCGGGCGGGCGGGTGACTTACGGGTGGTGCACACCGCACCGGTCAAGCTCTCGGGCCTGAACCGGGAGAACGCGGGCGTACCGGTGAAGGTCCAAGGCACCATCGTAGAGCGCGAGATAGTGGGGAGCGGAAGCCTACTCCTGACGCTGCGCGAGGACGGTAGTCAGCTGCTGGTGTTCATCCCTACGTGGGTTATTGAGGATGGCATGCCCGAGCTTCATGTCGGCAACGTGGTGCGCGTCGATGGATGGCTCCAACTCTACAACGGCGAGCTCGAGCTGAAGCTCAAGGGCGCATCGCACCTGCAGGTCATCGAGGCGGCGTAGATGCTGGAGGTGCTGGCCTACACGCTGCTGGGCGTGGGGCTGGGCACCTTCACGGGCTTGATCCCGGGCGTGCACGTGAACAACCTTGCACCCCTGTTAGTCGGAGTAGCGGCGGTCTCAGGCCTGCCACCGATGAACCTAGTGGCAGTGATCGTGGCGATGATGATGACCCACACATTCATCAGCTACATCCCAGCGACTTTCCTAGGGGCGCCCGAGGCCGGGACCGAGCTCTCGGTGCTACCCGCCCATCGCATGCTACTCGAGGGGCGAGGATACGAGGTCATCCGCCTGACAGCCTTCGGTTGCTTGGGTGCACTCATGCTGAGCGCCGCACTCGCCCTACCTCTCTCGCTCGTATTCGCCCCGGCTTACAGGTTCATTCAGCCTCAGATGCACTGGCTACTGCTCGCAGTGATTATGATCATGATTGCGCTTGAGCGCTCGCGTTCGGGCATCCTGTGGGCGACGGCAATTTTCCTGCTCTCGGGTTTGCTGGGTCTGTTCACGTTGGACACAAACTTGGTGAAGGGTGATGTGGCGCTCATGCCCTTGCTCAGCGGGCTCTTTGGGGTGAGCGTGCTTCTGCTTAGCGCAGTCCGCAAGAGCAGCCTTCCCAAACAGAACGTTGATAACCCCGAGCCGCTCGAACTTCGCGCAAATGCGAAAGCTCTGTGCGCGGGAACTGGAGCTGGCGTCCTGACGGGCATCATCCCAGGCATAGGGCCTTCTCAAGGGACAGTGCTCGCCCAGCTAGCGACCCGCTCGAGCGGCACGCGTGACTTCCTCGTGGGGGTGAGTGGGGTGAACACAGCGAAGGCCCTCTTCTCCTTCGTAGCGCTTTACGCGATCGCCCGCCCTCGGAGTGGAGCGGCGGTAGCGGTCGACCAGTTGGTGGATAAGGTCGGGTTCAATGAGTTGCTGTTACTGATCGGGGTGGCGCTCGTTGCAGGCGGAATCGCAGCGGTGCTCCATCTGAGACTCGGCAGGCTCGCGGCCCGCCACATCGGGGGGCTGCCCTATCGAGAGATGTGTTTGGTGGTGATTGGAGGTATGGTCGCGATGACGCTTTTGTACGCGAGCATGATGGGTCTGCTCATTTTAGCAACAGCAACCGCGGTTGGAGTGCTCCCGGCGGCGGCCAAGGTTAAACGAACCCACTGCATGGGATCGATCATGGTTCCGTGCATCCTATATTTTGCAGGGTTGAAGGATGCCGTGTTGTCAGCTTTTGGATTATGATATTTTTAGCAAGGGAGATTAGGCCCTAAGAGCTACCGACCTTAAAAACAGCACTTTCAGCCATTTTATCAAGTGTGCCAACCGTTTTGACCTATGGTGCGGGGGAGGGGATTTGAACCCCTCGGCAAATCGTTTTCCACTTATCTC
>CAYSRF010000026.1:0-10297 GCA_964433595.1 Hadarchaeota archaeon (SeqCode)
GGTCACGCCAGAGCTCATGCTAAAGCTCGGGCAGGCGCTCGCGAGCTACGCGGGCGAGGGAAAAATCGTCGTGGGGCGCGATGCTCGAACTTCGGGTGAGATGCTCCAGCATGCGTTTGTTGCAGGCGTGCTTGCCGGTGGCTGCGACATCATTGACATAGGCATCGTCCCTTCACCTTGCGTTGCCTTTACCACCCGCGATTTGGGCGCGAAAGCGGGCGCGATAATAACAGCATCGCATAACCCACCACCTGACAACGGCGTCGCGTTCTACCGTTCGGATGGTATGGAATTTCTGCCCGAGGAAGAGTTATCCATTGAGGAGATCGTGTTCGGCGAGCGAGCGAGGCTAGCCAGCTGGGAAATGCTCGGCAACGTACAACGGTATGATGCGATTTCACGCTATGTTCAGGCGATCAAGCAGGTGGTCAAGGTTAAGCCCGGTTTCAAGGTCGTCATAGATTGCGCAAATGGAGCGGGAACAACTACAACGCCTTACCTGCTCCGCGAGCTCGGCTGTAAGGTTGTGACGCTGAACTCGCACTTGGACGGTCACTTCGCAGGGCACCCAGCCGAGCCTCAACCTTGGAATTTAGGGGATCTCATGCACACCGTGCGTGAGGTGGGAGCGGATGTTGGGCTTGCCCACGATGGTGATGCAGATCGCGTAGTGGCCATTGATGAGGAAGGTAGATTCGTCAAGCATGATGTATTGATTGCACTTTTCGCTAAGCACATTGTCGAAGCTAGGGGTGGTGGGGTGGCGATAACGAGTATAAACACATCCGTCGCGATTGAAGAAGTGGTCGCCCGCGCAGGCGGCAAGACCATCCGGACAGCGCTTGGCAATATTCATGCGGCAATGCGCGAGCATAAAGCGGTCTTCGCTGGGGAGCCTGGCAAGATTATCTTTTTAGATTTTGGGCCGTGGATAGATGGTGTACTCACGGCAGCCAAGTTGCTTGAGTTAATGTCGCTCGGGCGAAAGCCGCTCTCAAAGATGTTTGCTGAAGAGGTGCCGGATTATCCGATGTATTTTGAGGATTTCTTGTGCCCCGACGAACGGAAAGCAGAGTTCATACGGGGTATTCACGATTATCTGCTTGCGAATGTCAGTGAGATTCGCGATTTGCTTGAGGTAGATGGGCTGCGTGTCAACCGCGAGAATGGGAGCTGGGTTCTCATCAGGGTTTCGGGCACCGAGCCAAAGGCGAGGCTCGTCATCGAAGGGCGCACAAAAGCTGAGATGGAGGAGCTCAAAGAGATAGGACTTCATGGCATTCGCGAGTTCTTGAAATGATGAAATAAGTTATGCAGCGAAGGCGAGGGGTTTTAAATTAAGCCGCAGAAATGAGTGTGGAGGTGGGCGAATGGTGAATGCGTACAGCTTGATCTCCGCCGAACCGGGAAAGACGGCAGAGGTCTTCCGGAGGATCAAGGCCATCGAGGGCATCAAGGAGGCGGAGACCGTCGCGGGACCATACGACATTGTCGCCCGGATTGAGGTCGACTCGCTCGAGAAGTTGACCAAAATTATTTTTGGTGATATTCGGGCCACCCCAGGCGTTACCAATACTACGACGTTGATCGTGGTAGGATTGTAATGGCTCTTGAGGTAATCGGTATCGTCGGTCTTCACGGTTCAGGGAAGACTGAAGTGGCTAAGGCTCTTGCTGAATTTGATGTCACGAGTATTCGGATGGGCAACATCGTCTGGGAGGAAGTCAAGCGTCGGGGTCAAGAGATCAACGAATCGACTGTCGCGGCGGTCGCAACCGAGTTCAGGGAGCGCGAGGGCTTGGGCGCGATTGCCAAGCGATGTGTTCCGCTGATTGAGTCCCGGGGCAAGGGAAAGCAGGCAGTTGTCGTTGATGGAATTCGTGGCATAGCTGAGGTTGACGAGTTCCGCCGCTCCTTCGGCGACAGTTTTCATTTACTTGCGGTTTGGGCGAGCGAACACACCCGCTATTCCCGCGTCGCCTCCCGAAGGAGAGTCGACGATGTGATGGAGTTAAAATCATTTCGAGAGAAGGACCGCCGTGAGCTCAGCTGGGGTTTAGGTGAGGCTTTCGCGCTCGCAGATTTCATCATCGTGAACGAGGGAACGCTCGATGAACTCCATAAGCGTGCGATCAAACTTTTTGAGAACTTGGTTGGTGGCAAGGTTTGAGGTTGCAGGTCGAGGCGGAGGTAAAGCCGACTGAAGATAAGGAGAAGGTTGAGGCAGCGGTAAAGAGAATATTCCCCGCGCTTGAACTCAGCCAAACCGAAAATTCACTCGTTGGGGAGTCCATCCGCGCGGAGTCGCTCGATCGATTGCATCAGCTTTTGAGACAACAAGCAATCCGTGACTCAGCCCGCTCGATGATGCTTCGAAGCAGGCAGGGCAATGTGGTGCAATTCATGTTGAACAAACAGGTGGCTTTCGTCGGGAAGGTGAGCTTCACTGGAGGAGAGTCCCCGCTTGGCCCCATCGTCGTGACGCTGGAGGCCCCGGACATCGAACGTTTGATCGATTACCTCGCCCCTCAAACGCGGGAGGGGAGCCATCAGAGAAATAGAGTACCGGTGACTACTGCCAGCAACGCCCCGAATAAGTAATATCCAATCGCGTTGTAACCCTCGAGCAGGAAAATTTTAGCCACGAGTTTGGGAGGCTTTTGCTTAAAAAATCTCCAAGGCCTAACACCCCGGCACATCAGGTAGAGCTCTATCGGCCCCAAAAGAGCCAGGACGACAAACGCTATTAGCAAAGCCATCCAAACGCCAGCAAACCACCCTATGACGAATCCAGCCGGAAGGTAGCCGATCCATCGCTCGATCACGCCAACCTTCGCGTGACTCCAAGGTACCTGAATCCCCAGCGAGTGATAGCATTTCAAAATTCGTCGGAGCGCAAAGACATCGACCACGGGCAGAAGCCAGAGCAGAATGCGCTTCATCGGTAAAGATTTAGGAAGCTAGGTATTTGTTGTTTGTTGAAGAGTTGAAAGATGAAGGGTTGAGGTTGATAGCTGTTATCGGTGGCACTGGAGACTTTGGACGAGGTTTGGTCACGCGCTGGGTGCTAGCGGGCGAGGAAGTTGTCATAGGTTCACGTCAGCGCGAAAAAGCTGAGCGAATAGCGGGCGAACTGAGTGGGCAGCTGGGTAAACCCGTGCGTGGAACAACTAACCTCGAGGCGGCACGCGAGGCCGAGGTGATCGTGCTCAGCATACCCTTCGAAAGTTTGGAAAAAATAGTGGATGAGATAAAACCCGCGCTCACCCGCGAGAAGCTCCTGCTCAGCGTCATTATTCCGCTTAGAGTCGAGAAGGACGCCGTTTTGTTTGAGCGCCCACCAACTGGTTCAGCTGCAGAAGAGGTGGCCAAGCTTGTGCCGTCCGGAGTGAGGGTTCTCTCGGCATTTCACACTGTAAGTGCTCGCCAGCTTCAGCGATTCGAGAAGCCCTTGAGCTGCGACATAGTGGTATGTGGTGACGATTCAGACGCGAAGCGGGAGATAATAAACCTCGTTGAACGAATAGCAAACTTGCGTGCGGTAGATGGAGGCCCTCTGCGCAACAGCCGTCTCGTTGAGCCTGTTGCTGCATTGCTAGTCGAGCTAACGCGCCTACATAAGGTGCCCGGGATCAGTGTGCGATTCGAGGGGCTCGCGTAGCGCAGAATTCATCCTCGTTACCCAAAGCATTTTAGATTGGATTGTATACTCGTAACGAGAATATGCCAGCTAATTTGAGACCTAGAAAGGATGAGTATTATCTGGAGATAGCGAGGGCTATTTGTCTTAGATCCCCTTGCATAAGACGACAGTTTGGAGCTGTAATCGTGAAGGATGACGTTGTTGTTAGCACTGGGTATAATGGCCCAGCGAGAGGGGTAGTGAACTGCATGGAAGTAGGTTGTTTAAAAGATGAGCTCGACCTACCTCATTACTCTGGTTACGATTATTGTGATGGGGTTCACGCCGAGGAAAACAGTATAATCAACGCCGCGAGGCATGGAGCAAGTGTTTTGGGGGGGACCCTTTACCTCTACGGACAAAAATTTAGAGATAACTCCCCAATTGAGGGAAAGCCCTGCGACAGGTGTAAGCGAGCAATAATCAACGCTGGCATCAGAGAAGTTGTGATAAAAAAATCAGATGGAAGCATAGCGAGAATTGATGTCGCAGAGTGGGTGAGCGAAGATACCAAACGATATATGGAGAAAATTGAAGAAGTTCGAAAAACAAAAAAGAGAAAATAGTCCCAATCGTTTCAAAGACTTCTTTAGGCGAAAATTCAAATACCTGAAATTCGATTAAAATTGGGCGATGACGAGAAGAGTTTATGTGATTTTAGATGAGCTAAACCTCCACCTGAGCCCCCTATTCTTGAAACTTCACATCGAGTTCCATCAGGTCACGTGCCACGATGGTGTTAGGGAAAATTCGTTGTGCTTGTTTAAGGAGGATTGAATCATCTTTGTAGCGCGGACTCACGTGCAGGAGCACGAGTTGTTTTACGTTTGCCCGCTTGGCAACCTCCGCAGCCTCACCTGGGGTCGAGTGGCCGCTCTCCGCTGCTTTGTCTGCAAGCTCGTCGGCGAGCGTGCAGTCGTGGATGAGCACATCAGCATCGCGCGCGAGTTCGACGATATTCTCACATGGGCGGGTGTCACCGGCATAAACGATCTTTCGTCCGGGTCGAGGAGGACCCATTACCTGCTTCGGCTCGACAACGCTCCCGTCGTGCAGCTTGATGCTTTCGCCCGACTTAAGGCGGGAGAAATCTGGGCCTGGCTTTACGCCTAACGCGACCGCTTTTTCAGGATAAAACTTGCCCGGACGCTGGTCCTCAACCAAAGCGTAGGCGAGTGAGGGCACCGAGTGCTCGACATCTGAAGTCAGGATGCGGTACCCCCGGCGCTTGAGTTCCTCCTCCGGCTCCAGCTCGCGCACCGCTACCTCGAAGGTGAGGGTGTAGTGGGGAATTTGGAGGTATCTCTCGAGGCGTTCACCTTCACCGCGGGGGCAGTAAATTTCGAGCTTTCGCTCCCGGTCCATCAACGACATCGTCTGCACGAGCCCAGCGAGCCCTAAGAAGTGATCGCCGTGCAAATGGGTTATGAAAATTGCATCGAGCTTCAGGGGACTGAGCTTTGCTTTGGCCATTTGGCGTTGCGTCCCTTCCGCGCAATCGAAGAGGAGGAGTTCCCGCTCGCGCTTCAAGGCTATCGCGGGCAATCCTCGCTGGGGCGTTGGGATGCTTCCGCTGGTCCCGAGGAAAATGAGTTTCACCCTACTTCCTCCTGAATACATAAATTCTCTTCGTTAAACTCCGGTGTACTCGCTGTTCATGTTTTTCAATCGTTCGAAGTCCAGCGCTTGCAGCTAACTCTTCAAGTTCTAGTCCCGCGGGTGAGGTAATGCACGCGTATCCCTTGCGCCGGAGCACCCCTGCGATTGAGGGTAACGCTTGCTCATAGAGCTCTTTCAACTGGGCCCCAGCCGTCGAGGCTTGGCGGCCGAATGGGGGATCAGTCGCGACGGCATCGACCTCGAGCGCTGGTAGCTTGCGAGCGTCTCCGACCATGAGCTGGAAGTCGACAACGCCGCTCGCCTCCAGGTTCTTTCGCGCCCCCTCAATCATCTCGCGATCGATGTCTATGCCAACGAGTTTCGCCCCGATTAGCCCCGCTTCGAGCAGGATGCCACCCACACCACAAAATGGATCTAATAGCATGCCACCTCGAGGGGTCCGGGCGAGGTTGATCATGCAGCGGGCGAACTTGGGCATAAGGGTGCCCGGGTGGAAGGCTGGCCTAAGCGTTGGTCTGCGTCGCGCGAACTGGCGTCGGTCCACCCTCGCGGCCGTTATCCCAAGCGCGCACCGTTCTCCAGTCAGCACCCCCAAGAGCTCGATATCGGGGTGGGCCAAATCGACTTTGAACTCGACCTCTTCCGCGATGGTGTTGGCAATAGTCTTAGCGAGTTTCAGTGTATCGATCCCAGGTGAACTCCGCTTCACACGCTTCAGATGCACCGCGAAGCTTTTTCCATGGGGGATGATGTCCAAAATGTCAGAGCTTCCCACAGACTCGAGGATGTCCCTCTCACGGGCGCGGGCGGTACAGAGGTGCACGCATATTTCGCGGCACATCGCTAGGCGTGAGGTGAGCACCTCCGGGCTAGCCTTGGTTTCGGTGACGAGCACTTGGTCGAGCTGTTCAATCACCTTGTAGGCCTTATGTTCGGCCTTGATCGCAGCCACTGCCTCAGCCGCGGGCAGTGTTGGATGTTCGCCCGAGAGCACGAACATCAATCTTTGCATGTCAAAACCCTAGTGAATGGCTTCCGCGATGATGGAGGCGACCGAGACCACGCTTGTTCGGTGCTCGATGGTGTCGGCGGCAATGACTGCTTGCACGCCCGCTCTCAGAATCTTTCGGAGGGCATTCCCGGCGAACACTGGATGGGTGCAAGCTGTATAGATTTTGCGCGCGCGCTGGCGTCGGAGGATTTGTGTAGCTTCGATGATAGTGCTGCCCGTTCTGATGATGTCGTCCACCAAAACCACATCGCGCCCTGCGACCTCGAGGTGTTTGGGTTGAATAGTGATCTTCTTCGGGGTCATCCTCCGCTTCTTCAAATAATCATAGTCGGCCCTCAGCTCGGCAGCCACCCTTCGAGCGCGCTCGAGCGATCCTTGGTCGATCCCGAGGATGACAGGTTTTTGGAGCTCGAGTTTGGAGAGGTACTGCCCCAGCAAGGGCATCGCAGTGAGGTTGTAGGCTGGGATCGAAAAGTTCCGCATGATTCCATCATCGTACATGTCTACGGTGAGGAAGTCGTCTGCCCCTCCCCGCTCGATGAGCTTACAGGTGGTGTGGGCGCTTATAGCTTCTCCCGGCTTGAATCGCTTGTCCTGTTGGGCGTATGCAAGATAGGGCACGGCGGCGGTGACGCGTCGGGCGCCTAAATCCTTAGCGGCATTGAGGAGCAGAAAGAGCTCGATGAGATTGTCGTTCTGTGGATGGCAGGTTGACTGGACAATGGCCACATGCTCCCCCTTGAGCTTGGCGTCGAGGCGCACGTAGAACTCGCCGTCGGGGAAGCGCTTTAGCTCGGGTTTTACAAGTGAGCACTTGAGCTGTTTTGCAACCTTCGCCGCGAGCTTGAGAGAAGCAGATCCAGCGATGATTATCAAATTACCCCTTGCGCAACTCTTTAGCGTGACGATTTAAAATATATGATTGGTGCCCCCATGTGGCAAATCTTCAGACCTGACGCGGTGGCGGTGCTCCATGACGAAAAGGCACGAGAGTCGCTTTCACGCTACTTCGCGGTTATGGAGGGCAAGCTCCCAGCGCGCTTTTTGGTGTGCAAGCGCGTGCCAGTGAAGGTCGACCTTTCGGTGAGTGATGAGGAGCTATGGCGCGCCCACGAGCGGGGATTGAAGGAATTTCGAAGGTTACTCGCGGGCATCGATGAGGATAGAACGAAACTCGAGAATTTGAAGCAGCCAGAACTCTCGCTGCTCGATTTAAAGGTGGAGCTCGCCCGGCGGATTCTGAAATCGTGCCACTTCTGTGAGCGCAAGTGCGGAGTCGATCGAACTGCGGGTCAGCGGGGCTTCTGTGGCGTTGGGGGGCGTTCGAGGATCGCATCGAAGTTCATGCATCATGGTGAAGAGAGCGTGCTGGTGCCTTCATATACCATTTTCTTTAGTGGCTGTACTTTTAAATGTCAATTTTGTCAGAATTGGGACATTAGTCAATTTCCAGATTCCGGTGTAGAGGTTTCACCACAAACGTTGGCTAAGCTGATTGAGGGTGCTCGGAAGGAGGGTGCTCGGAACGTGAACTTCGTCGGCGGCGAACCGACACCTAATTTGCACACTATTTTGGAAGCATTGAATGAATGTAAAGTTAGCATTCCATCGGTTTTTAATAGCAATATGTATTGTAGCATAGAAACCATGAAATTGCTGTTTGGTACTCAAGATGTCTATTTAACAGACCTAAAATATGGTAATAGTGCATGTGCACACAAGTACTCAAAAGTACTGAATTACTTTAGAATCGTCACGCGTAACCACCGGCTTGCATTTACTGATGCCGAACTAATAATTCGTCACCTTGTTTTGCCTGAAGGTCTTGAATGCTGCACGCGTCCAGCGTTAAAGTGGATAGCAGATAATCTCGGAAGCATGGTCAGAGTTAATGTCATGAACCAGTATTCCCCACGTGGCATGGCTCATAAATATCCCGAGATTTCCCGCAGATTAACCGCAACTGAGTTTGAAAAAGCTCTCGAGATCGCTCAAGAAGTTGGGTTACAAAATCTAGAACCATAGCCAGTGTTAGTATTATTTCCATTGAGGATCCACAAGTTTCCTCTTAGCCCCGTTCTTTTTGCATGCATGACAAATCCTTCTTTACTTAGCACTTTTAAGAAGTATGTGCTGATCACCCCTTCTCGTATCCCAGTCGCTTTCGATAGCTCTTTTACTGTTTTCGGCCCTTTTTGCAATTCCTCCAAGATTTTTTCTTTTGTTGCTCCTTGGGGGTAGTGATGCCAGTTACTTGTTGAAACTCGACTTACCCATAAGGCTAATTTCGACCGCTTTTTGCTGTGAGTAAAACCAATTAGTTTTTGGTAGGCTTCGAGGCCTTTAGAAGTTATATCAAAATAAAATGCTGAACGACCGGTGCTTATAGTGATTTGTGATATTGACGATTCAGATATTCCGTGCAGCAAATTCCGTGTGGAAAATTTATCGATGAGAATAGAACGGATATCGTTAAGAAATGCGCAATTTGCTGAGTAGAACCTTACACATCTTGCCAATACTGTCGCCTCATCGTCAGCGAATGCCTTAATCACAGCCGCCGCAATGCTGGGCGGCGAAAAACGGATACTCTCCGGTATCCTCGCTTTGTGAGAGCCGAACTGAAGTTTCCCGAAAAATTCCTTCATTAACTTAAGCACGATCGTTGGAATCAAGAGTTCTTTTCCTTTTTTCTTATCCCTCTTTTTTATTGGTACATCGCCAAACATTCGGAGAGAGTTTTTGATTTCTTCTAGAACCTGTGGATCGTAGTTACAATAGCTTGGCATTTGTCTGTCAGCAACATAGCCATCAGCCATCAAGTGTACTAGCAGCGTGACCGCTCGTTCGTCAAAGATTAAAGGTAAATTTGGATTGGTTATCAACTTGCCCGATTTCAGCTTACATGCAGTGACGTTTTTGTTCACGCTTGTAACAATTGGATCTTCTCGGAGCAGGGATACCATTTTCTGGAGGACCTGTGCTGGCATGGCCCTTCTCCCAGCCTTCCAATTCAAGAGAGTTTGATAAGGAACTACCAATCTCTGGCTGAGACCCTTATAATTCAATCCCGTAACAAGAGCGCATTTTCTTATAAACTCTTTTCTAAACTCATCTCTTAGGAAAAAATAAACACAAGTTGGAAAATCCTCGAGGCGCAATTTTTCCATGATCAATTCAATCCCAATCCTGATTGAAAGAACCCTTTTTTAAGCGCCTTTGGGGGAGAGAGGTGACCGAAAGTAATTTATAAAGCTTATAAAGGGGCTAATCCGAGGCTCGTTCATGCAAATCCACCAAATTGGCGGCGGCCCGTTCGACTCGAACATCTACCTAATCATCGACGAAGTCATCACGCTCGTTGACGCTGGCACGGGACAAAACTTCGAAAAAGTCAGACAAAATCTCGGCAAATTCAACCTGAAGCCTAGCGATGTCGAGCTCCTCATCAACACCCACTGTCATTATGACCACATTGGCGGCGACCACGATTTCGTCGAGGCCTCAGGCTGCGAGGTGGCGATTCACGAATTCGAGGCGGAGCTACTTCGAAAAGGTGATCAGATTATTACACTTGCCGGGAGTCTCGGTAGAAGGCTCAAGCCCCTTGAGGTAGCGCGAGAGCTCAACGAGGGCAATCGGATCAAACTGGGCAAATTCACGCTTGAGGTTCTCCACACACCCGGCCACACTCGAGGCAGCATAAGCCTTTACGAGTTCAAGCAGAAAATTTTGTTTTCCGGTGACACGCTTTTCTGTGGTGGCGTTGGACGCACAGACCTGCCGACTAGCGACGGGAAAGCATTAGCTAATTCGCTACGGAGACTTGCAAAACTTGAGATGAAGCGACTGTACCCCGGACACGGCCCGTTCGCCGAGGGAAATGCACGAAGGTACGTATTGGAGGCGCTTGAGCTCGTCGGTTAGCGTTGGGCAATACCTCAAATAGTAAATTGGCTAAATTCTACTGATTTAAATGGGAC
>CAYSRF010000027.1:0-10222 GCA_964433595.1 Hadarchaeota archaeon (SeqCode)
CCGACGACTAACTTTTTCCTTCCTCGAACCAGTTTCGGAATTTCCTTTGTACTAACCAAATCGATGCTCGGACGGATTAATTTGATCTCTTCCCCAGCTAGTTTAGAAAGGGCAGTGGAGGCTCTACCGAAGCCTATGTGGGCCGTTTCTCTTAAGGTGTCTTTCTGAAATTCTGTTAACTCATATTTTTTTGGCATCTGGAACCTCCCATCGAGGGTTTTACAATGTAATGTATCACCATTTCCTCACTCTCACGCTATATTTGATCACCTCTTCTGAGTCATGTTTAATTTAACTTGTTTTAAAACTATTCGCATGGACGTTGGAGCACATGGACATTGGCTTTGAGATCCTCAAAAAATGATATCTAAGGATAGGGGCTTCAATTGCGCGGCCTACAAGGAATCCTCCCTGAAACGCAGGCTAGCGATAAGGATGAGGGCCAATGAAATAGACTCCTACATGGATTACGCCAGATTTTTGAAAGGCAACGATAAGGAATACAAAAAACTCTTGGACGTCCTAACCGTGAATGGCACCGAATTTTTCAGGGACTCGAGTGTTTTCAAAGCATTTGGGGAGAAATTTTTACCCACAATAATCGAGCGCAAGGAGGCCCCAGGGCAGGCGGGTGATAAGAATATGGAGTGCCGGCTGCGCTTCTGGGGAAGAGGCCTACTCGATCGCGATTGTCCTGAAGGAATTCTTGGGAGAAAAGGCTGATGATTTCATAATTACCATCCACGCGACCGACATTGATGAGAAGAACTTGGAGAAGCGGAAAGGGGGCAGTACGATGATGGGCGCCTGAAAAACGTGGGTGCACGACTGCTGAGGAAATATTTCGAACGCGATGGCAAGTACCGGGTAAAAGAGGAAATAAAAAGCTCGTAAGGTTCAAGAAGCTCGATTTGCTCTCAGCGAAACCCTTTGCGTGCCTCGACGCCATCTTCTGCAGGAATGTTTTGATTTATTTGAAAAGGGAGACTCAGAAGAAGATCACGAATTTTCACAATGCGCTGGTCACGGATGGTTATCTGATAATCGGGAAGGCCGAGATGATGGTGGAGGAGCTACGCGAAAAATTTGAGCTTGTCGACCTAGATAATCGGATTTATAAAAAGATTTGAAAAGCGATTCACGGCCTTTTTTTGGCTTTACATCTCCTTAGTTGGGCCCCATACTTTGCCCACGACGACGCTTCCGTCAGATGTATCGAACCATATGGACCTACCCTGATTTCCGCCGACATCCTCGGCCACTATCCTGATGTCCTCTTGCCTTAGCTTCTCCCTCACGGCGGCGATGTTTTTCTCTCCCACCTGAAGCTCCTTGCTGAGACCCGAAAACATGGAGGCCCCGCCGAATATCTTTGCCTGGATGTTTTCCTGCTTGCACCCAAACCTCTGCATTTTTTTCAACATTGCCTCCGTTGCCTTATCGGCGAACCTTAAGGGATTAACGTCGGCCTCACGCTTGCTCTTTTCCAGCATGATGTGGGCTAGCCCGCCAACTTTTTTTGTTTTGTCATAAAGGCAGATGGCGATACAGCTGCCCAGCCCGATGCACTCCAAGATACAGGGGTGGTTGACGACCTTGAATTCCGCCATATTAACGGTTATTTTCTCAGACATTCTGAATTTCCCTTATCTTTTCAAACACAAGTCCGTATACGCCAGGGTCAAGCAACAAAAGGACATGGCTGTCAATCTTGTGCGCCTCAACGCTGAAGCTAGTTTTGAACACGAGGGCATCCTGTATCATTGATGCCAGACCTGCCAAAATCGTGTTCATGGTAGCCCCAAGCATGTCGCGGGCGAGAGCGGGCAGGGATTCGAGCATCTTGAAATCCAAAAACTGTGATAAAACGTTCAAACATGCGCCCGAGAGGATATTACCGATTTCCTTTAAGGCATCCTTGTCCAGCTCTGTTAGTTCATCGCCCTCCTTCGCTTGCAGAAAGTGGGCCAAAGTAATGGCGCTTTTTTCAGGAAAGATGAACAGCAGACCCCCAACAGGAAATTTTTTATCTTCGCGCGTGCCCTCTATCAACAAATAAATGGTCACCACGGATTTTTCGGAGTGGCCGATTAAACTTGGGATTTCCTCTATCGGGCGAGAGCTTATCCAGGGGAAACTCACCTCAATTTTCTTGTTAAGCATTTTGGATAATGCTGTGGAAGAGTGCCCCGCCCCGATGGCTATAATTTCCCTTAGAGTATCGAGCTCCAGCTCGGTCAACTTCATCCGCTGAGATTTGGTAGATTTTTCCCCCATTATCCCACGCTTTTAAATCAAGGTTGTGATGTCCAGTATTAAGGCCGCCCGCCTGTCCCCCAGTATAGTTGTCCCAGCAAAACCTTTTACCCTCCTCAGTGATGGGTCCAAGGGTTTAATCATAGATTCCTGTTTCCCCAGGATTTCATCTACCACCAAGCCCGCTTTTTCGCCTGCTTTTTCTACTATCACCGCGAGCAAGGCGCCCTCCCTTCTCTCTGAGGGCAGACTAAACATCTCGTCCAGCCTCAGCAGGGGCACATCCTCATTTTGGAAGATGAAGGTCTCGTTACCCTCGATCGTCTTAATCTGCTCTTGCTCGACTTTTACGACCTTCAAAACGTTGGATAGCGGGATGCCGTAGATTTCCCTACCGACTTGGACCAACAGGCAGGAGATGATTGCTAGACTCAGCGGTAACCTCAGCCTGACCACAGACCCCTTACCTGGTTCGCTTTCGAGTTCGACTGCACCGCCTAACCGCTCGATCTTTGATTTGACGACATCCAGACCTATACCCCTGCCTGAGACTTCGGTGACTTCTTTGGAAGTGCTGAACCCGGGGTGAAACGGAAACTGGAGTATCCTGCCCCTCGGCAATGTGGCGGCTTTCTCCTCGCTTATGATGCCCCGCCCGACCGCCACTCTTTTTACTTCTTCTAGGTCGAATCCTCGCCCATCATCCATGACTTCAATTACCGCAGCGTCTCTCTCCCTCCTCGCGATAAGCTTGATCACTCCTCGCTCTTTCTTCCCCGCTTTCCGTCTCTCATTTGAGGGCTCGATGCCGTGATCCACCGAATTCCTCAGCAAGTG
Organism: Hadarchaeota archaeon (SeqCode); assembly: GCA_964433595.1. Classification (GTDB taxonomy): domain Archaea; phylum Hadarchaeota; class Hadarchaeia; order Hadarchaeales; family Hadarchaeaceae; genus DG-33. The sequence continues at coordinate 3,094 of CAYSRF010000027.1, forward strand.
AATCAACGGGCTCCCGACTTCGTCCAAAATAGTTCGATCGAGCTCCAGCCCACTGTCCTCCATGACGAAATTTATGTCCTTTCCATACTTTTTTGCTAGGTCGCGAACCATTCGGGGGAAACGATTAAAAACTTGTCCAACAGGAACCATCCTCGCCTGCATGATCTCGTATCGCAGATCCTCTGTTAACCGCTCAAGGTGGTCCAACGCCCGGCCCAACTCCTCGGGCTTATGGCGGGTTTTTGGGTCTTGGAGCCTCATCCGGTTTATCAGCAATTCGCCGACCAAATCCGTCAATTTATCCAACCTTTCAAAGCGGACCTTGATACTTTTCGTAGGTTTCAGGGTTTCTGGCTTCTCAGCCAACTCCACCCCAGCCAGTTCCCCCACTTCGACTTTCACCGACATTATCGATTCTAGCGAGTCCAATAAAGGCCTCGTGTCGTATTCTTCTTTTTTACCTTCGGGGACCTGATCGACTATTTTTCTCAAAGCGTCCGAACACCTGAATAAAACATTGATCACATCTTCGCTCGCCCTGAGTTCCCTGTTTTTCAGTCGGTGCAGGACATCCTCCATCGCATGTGCAAGCCCTGAAATTTTCTCGAATCCCATCGTGGCCGAATTGCCTTTCAAGCTGTGCGCGCTTCTGAAAATTTGGTTTATCGCTTCCATATCTGCGGGATTTTCCTCAAGCCTCAATAGGGAATCATTCATCTTCTGTAAATCTTCTTCAGCTTCGCTCACATATGCGTCCAAATATTTGGCTACTTCCATTATCAAAACACCCGCAGGGGAGCGTCTAGACATATTCTCCTTTTTTGAGGTATTTTTTGGTAATCATTTTATCCAAATCATTGAATAGCTCGACGCTGGTTCGATATTTTTTCTTCCCAGAGGCATAGCCTAAGGTGTGCTTTATGCTGTACAAAAAATCGGATAGGTATGTTAATCTTTCCCTCTGCTCGACTGAACTTTCTTTAGCAATTCCCGTCAGCAAAAAATTCATTTTGGATGCTAGGTAAGCGATCAGAGATTGATCTGCCTCCAAGGAGATTCCTTCCAGCTGGTGAGATTTCAACAACATTCGTTTGATGACCTCTTTATTACTTGGCTCGACGGTCAGCTTGAACAACTCGCGGTTGAGGTCTTCTACGATTTGCTTCGCTTTTTTGACGTATTCCTCTTTCATCACCGTCGAATCGCCCCTGCGGTATACTCATCTTGCGACTTTCTTAAGGTTTATCTCAATCGCGCTTGCAATAAGAAGTTTCTACTCTGTAACAGCTCGATTATTTTTTTACTGATTTGGTGTGGGGCAATACGAAATCTGCATTCCCCCGCCCAATTACTCTCCAAGGCATGCCGAATATCAAACTGGTTGGTTTGTTCTGACAGATCACTTTCCCCCTCTCCTTTTGAATCGACCCTGTGCCCTCTGCCCCATCCTCACCCATGCCCGTCAAGACGACCGCGATAGAATTGCCGCCGTAGTATTCCGTCACCGATTTTAAAGTAGCGTCGATTGAGGGTGCTCCAGTTCTCAACCTTTTTTAGGTGGATACGTAGCCTACCAGCTCCTTCTCTCAATTCTAGGTCATGTCCTCCGGAGGCTACAAGTGCTTGACTTGGCTCCAGCCTGTCGCTTCCTCTGGCCTCCTGAGAAAGAAGGAGTCATCCACCACGAGGACTTGAATCGTTAGAGCCACCAATTATTTGCATCGCCTAACAATATATCCGGCCACGCAAAATTTAAATGAAGGCACGGCAGAAGAAAATGGGGCAGAGTGTGGCGAAGATTTTGACGATTGAGGATTCTGCTTTTGAAAGGAAAGTGATAATAGACTTATTGCGCGAGAGCGGCTATGAGGACATCGTAGAAGCGAAGACGGGGGAGGAGGGCCTAGAGGTTTATGAACGAGAAAAGCCCGACCTTGTGCTTTTAGATTTAAGGATGCCCGGCATGCAAGGGATGGAAGTTCTCAAGGCATTAAAGAAAAAAGATGCTAAAGTTATCGTAGTGAGCATAGTCAGAAAGCAAGAAACAGTAGACGACGTGATGCGTTTGGGTGCTGATGGTTATTTATTTAAGCCTGTTACAAAAGATAATCTGATACCTCCGATTAAAAAAGTGTTGGGTGAGTGAGGATGGCGAAGATATTGGTGGCGGATGATTCGAAATTCATGCGAACGGTGCTTTCAAGCATTTTGAATAGGGCCGGTTATAAAGAAATAGTCGAAGCGGTGGATGGGGTAGAGGCGGTTAAAAAATTCAAACAAGAAAAACCCGACTTGACTCTCTTAGATATAATAATGGAAAAGAAGGGTGGAGTAGACGCGTTGAAAGATATCATTGCCATCGACCAAGCGGCCAAAGTCATAATCGTCACGGCGGTAGGACAGGAGCAAATGAAGGATGAGGCAATGAAGGCCGGGGCAAAGGACTACATCGTCAAACCATTCGACCATGCCCAAGTAGTGCGGGCAGTCGAGAAGGTTTTGGGCTGATTTTGGAACTTTCGGTCAGAAGCTGCTTTTCTAGGTCTCGTAAGGTGATACATTTTTATCCTAGGCAAGCGTGCAAACAGGTCTTGGCGGCCAAGGCAGTAGGCACTGGCACTACTGATTTTCCCATCGGGTCCGTTCCCACCGGTTCTCGAGGTCAGAATCTCGTCCGGCCCGCCATCTATCGTAGCACGTATTTTTTCCAGCTCTGCCTCACGATCTGGACTCCGACGACAATTAGGGCGATGCCCACGAGGGTCAGGACCATCCCGTAAGCGGCTGTCCCCCAGTCAGCGGCGAGTTGGGTTCCGCTGCCCACGAGGATCAGGGTCCCGACGATGAGGATGCCGATGTTGATGGCTGGCTTCCCGGGCCACACGCGACTCCCCCCGGCGAAGACCAAGAGGGCACCAGCCGCTAGGAGCCCTATCCCGGCGATCAAAGCGCTAGAAGTCCCCACAACATTCATCCCTTGGTTGATGAGGATGGCCCCAACAACGACCAATACTATCCCAATCAGCATGACCGCGAATTGTTTTGGCGGCTCGGGAACAGGAGGCGGGGCATATGCGACCTTAGCCGACATAGCTGGGGCGCTCCTTGTCGGGCTTAGGCGGTTTGGGTAGGCCCGGAAGCGGGATCGGCGGGGGGATGTTGAGCGAGCGGGAGAGCACCGTGGCCTCGACCAGTGATGTGTTCGTTATGGTTTGGAGAAGTGCGGGAGGCGGGGCGCGCTGCTTTTTGTAGTCATCTTGAATTTTTTCAAGCTCCTCTGGTTTTCCAGATAAAATCGCCTGCCCCTTCAAGCTTATCTGCGCTATCGATGGAGTGTAGCCGATCGTCACGACGAAGGGCACCGCCAGCTTCTCATCCTTGGTTTCGACGTTGACGATGTTGACGTTGGTTGAGATATGTATTCCGGCTGGGGCGGGTTTGCCCCGCTCCCAAAAGCGCTCGGCGGAGATGTAGTTGATGCTGACGCTCACGTGCAAGTTTGACCACCCTTTGATGTTTGATGGCTTTCCTATTAAATCTCACATCCAACCTGAGCCTAAACCAAAAAACCCAAAGTAAAATAATTTTCATCGTGTTCTTCACATATGGGCCGATGGTGGGGCCGGAATAAGCTTTTATTTTCAGGCAGGCGATGTTAGCTCGTGGGGTCGTAGTGTAGCTTGGCGAGCACGGCAGGCTCCAGTGGCAATTGTGGGTCTGCTGACGAAAGGATGATGACCCATTGGAGCGGTGCTGAAGAGACCTGCAAACCCGGGAGGGGTTAAGTGGGAACTTGACCTCCGGGAATTCAAATCCTGGCGACCCCACCAATTTTTCAAATGCATGGGTTAACAAAAAATCCGTAATACCAGGCGGGGCAGCCGCACCGACTAGGTTGGAGGTGACACCACATTCGCTAATAGAGTAGTTTGCTTCGGCTTCAAACTTTCGTCATCGTCTCAGCTACGCCGCCCGGTATTAGCGCGAACCCGTATCAATGGTCGATACAGGCTTCGATAATTAGTATGTAGCTTATCATATTAAAGGGTAATCTTTTTGGTGAGGAGAACCAATAGGAAGCAAGTGGGGTGAACTCTTGGTGATGTTCTCCACACTCGGCGTTTTAAAATTAGCTTTTGGTAACCCTATTTCGCGTGCGGTGCTGATCCGCTCCACCGCGCAGTGCCCAAAGTGTGGCGATCGCAGGCTCCGAATAGCGCTTGCTAGGTACGCTGGGGTTGATGTCAAAGCCTGCCTGACCTGTCGCATGTACAGCTTCGTGATCGGCGACATAATCGACATCGGGCGGGTACTATTCCACACCTCGAAGCGCAAGATGCGAGATTTTTTCAAGAGCCAGACCACTCGGTGCGGGCTTGCGAGCATCGTGCGCGGCATAGCCGAACACGGCATTACTCAGCCTCAGCAGCTAGGGGCGCCCTTCCTCGTAGTTTGGGATTTAACGCATGCTTGCAACCTCAACTGCAAGCACTGTTACCAGCGAGCCGATGATACGCTGCCAGATGAGCTCACTACCGAGGAGGCGAAGCGTTTGATCGAGGAACTTGCGGACGCCGATGTGGTAGCGCTAGCATTTTCGGGGGGTGAGCCACTTCTACGTTCCGACTTCTACGAGCTGGCGGCATATGCGCAAAGTCTCGGCATCTACGTGGCCTTGGCGACGAACGGCACGCTCATAACAAAAGAGGTGGCGAAACGGCTCAAGGAGATCAATATCAGCTACGTGGAGATAAGTCTCGACGGTGCTAGTGCTAAAACCCACGACGAGTTTAGGGGGGTTCCAAGGATTTTTGACAGGACGATCGAGGGGATAAAAAACTGTGTCGAGGCGGGCCTCTACACATGCATCGCCACCACAGCCACCAAGCTCAATTTAAACGAGATACAGGAGACGTATGAGCTGGCCTTATCGCTTGGTTGCAAGCGTCAAATGATCTTTAATTTCGTCCCAACTGGGCGGGGCGTCCATATGGTCAATTTAGACCTCTCGCCCGAGGAGCGCGAGCAGCTACTGGAGCAGAACTACACCAACCTAGTTAGTGGCAGTGGCTGCGATGTTTTGGGGACCGCCCCTCAATTCGCCCGCATTGCCTTAAAATTTGCCAAGAGGATCAAAGGGAGGCCTCTCGTTTCTGCACATTTCGCGACTCCGACCAATCTCGGAGAACATACGAGGCTACTGGCTGAATTCCTAGGCGGCTGTGGTGCCGGGCGCGTTTACTGTGCGATCGAACCGAACGGTGATGTGTTGCCCTGCGTTTTCATGCCCATCAAAGTTGGCAACATCCGCGAGAAACCCTTCCTTGAGATATGGCGCACCTCGCAGGTGTTGCGTGACCTGCGCGACCGGAGCAGGTTAAAAGGACATTGTGGTGAGTGCGAGTACCGCTACGTTTGCGGTGGTTGTCGCGCTCGTGCTTACGGCTACTTCGGCGATTACGACATGCCGGACCCAGGGTGCATCAATAATATCGAGTACTGGAAACAGCTGAAACAGCAAGCTTCTTAACAAGCTTTGGCAACTCTAAGTGGGGGACGGCATGGAAGAAGCCGAAATCCCTGTTGTCGAGGCCCAGTTGTATAAAGGCAAGATAATAATCTGGGATGAGGCACAGGCGAACCAGCTCTATCAGCGAGGCTCTTACGGTAAGCCTCTGAGCGGGGGAAAGCTTCAACTCGCGCCGGTTGAGGCTCTCTACCTGCTGGAGGGGGGAAAAATTCGCGTGATCGATGAGGACGGAAAGCAGTTGAACTTCAAAAATCTCTCGGCTAAATTTACCGTGGGTGATTCTGAGGCGATGCTCAAGTATTCCGTGTACGCAGACCTTCGTTCGCGCGGTTACATCATCAAAACTGGTCTGAAGTTCGGGGCACACTTCCGCGTTTACGAGCGGGGCGAGAAGCCGGGCGAGGTGCACTCGACGTTCCTAGTACACGCGGTGCCTGAGGGAGTAAAGCTTACCCCTACCGAGATCGCGCGCGCGGTTCGACTCGCACACAGCGTTCGCAAAAAAATTTTATGGGCGATCGTGGATGATGAGGGAGATGTCACATACTACGCACTAACCCGTGAGAGGCCTTGAAATGCCTGTTCGAATCGACCCTTGGGGAGCGGCGGTACCTGAGGATTATGTGGGGCTGATGCGCGAGTTCGGCATCGAGTCCTTTGAGAAACTGCTTGCGCGGATACCCAAGCCGCACTACCTTATGCGTCGTAAAGTCATTTTCGGCCACCGCGACTTCGGGCGGGTGCTTAAGGCAATGCTTAAGATGGAGAAGTTTGCGGTGATGACGGGGCTCATGCCGAGCGGCCGGATGCATGTGGGCCACAAGCTAGTCATCGATCAGTTGGCGTGGTATCAGCAGCGGGGAGCGGATATCTATCTATGTGTTGCGGATCTCGAGGCGTATTCAGCGCGAGGCGTTTCCTTTGAGGAGTCGAGGAAGCTTGCCGCAGAGGAGTACCTTGCCAACTATCAGGCGCTCGGGCTGGATGTGGGACGTTGTCACGTCTACTTCCAATCTCGCAGCGATGTCGTTCGCCACCTCGCGTTCGTTCTGGCTAAAAAAGTGAACTTCAGCGAGATGCGCGCAATCTACGGCTTCGCGGGTGAGTCAAACATCTCCCACATTTTTTACCCGATGATTGACGTCGCGGATATCCTGCACCCTCAACTGAAGGAGTCCGGCGGGCCGCGACCAACCGTTGTGCCGGTTGGTGTCGATCAGGATCCGCACCTCAGGCTAGCGCGAGATGTGGCGGCCCGTTTTCAGCGGGAGTTTGGTTTTATTTTGCCATCATCGACTTACCACCGCCTCCTACCGGGGCTGACTGGCGAGAAGATGTCGAGCAGCAAGCCCGAGACGGCGATCTTCCTGACCGATAGCGCTGAGGACATCAAGAAGAAAATTAAAAATGCTTTCACGGGCGGCAGACCAACAGCGGCGGAGCAGCGGAAGCATGGAGGCGACCCGAACAACTGCAGGGTTTACGAACTCTACGTTTATCACCTCATGCCTGATGATAAGAAGCTTCTAGATTTACGGGAAGCGTGCAAATCTGGAGCGATAATTTGCGGCGATTGCAAGTTGCGGGCGATCGAACTCA
>CAYSRF010000028.1:0-9978 GCA_964433595.1 Hadarchaeota archaeon (SeqCode)
TAACTTCCGACAACCAGCTTAAGCTCCAGTTCCAGCTAAGACCGAGTTCCGAGGCGATTGGGCCAGTGCTCCAAATCACGAGTTTCGGGCGATTACGTGGTGAAGGCGAAACGGGCTAGCGCAACGGTTGAGTTCACCTTTCGAAGCGCGCGCGAAGCAGGGGCAGTGCAACAGGCGCTCGAGCCCGAGAAAGCGTTGCCGGCTTCGACGCGGTGCAGAGCGAGCATCCGACGCAGGAAAAACGTTTTATGGCTGCGGGTAGATGCAGAAGATACAGCGACCTTGCGTGCGGCGCTAAATTCGTTCCTTCGATGGGCGATCGTCGCGCGCGATATGATCGAATCTAGGAGAAAATAAATGGAGAAGCTATCGCCTCAGCTGCGCCATCAGCTCGCGCAGTTCCAGCAGGCTCAACAACAAGCTCAGGTGCTGATGACGCAGAAGCAACAGCTCGAGCTGCTCATGCGGGAAACCGAGCGGGCCCTCGAGGAACTCGGGAAACTCCAAGAAGGCGCTGTGGTCTACAAGAGCGTGGGGACCATCTTAGTCAAATCAGAGCGGGAGGAGCTTAAAAAAAGTCTGAGCGAGCAGAAGGAGACCCTCGACCTGCGAATCAAAACACTCGGGCGCCAAGAGGAACGAGTCGTCCAACGTCTGCGGGAGATGCGCGAGAAGCTCGATGAGGCTCTCAAGGGTAAGCAGCTTGGTGGAGAGGCGGCCTAGCTCGAGCTGAAATCATGGAGGAGCTAGCTAATTTTTTGGCGGAAGCTGCCAGGCGCGGGCAGCGGATCTTAGTGCTTTGCCACCACAACGCCGACCCCGATGCGGTCGCCAGCGCGATCGTACTTGCTGAAGCCCTCAAGCATTTGGGTGCGCAGGCCCAAGCTGGGGTTTCAGAGGATATCAGCCTTATCTCTCAAAATGTTTTGAATACTTTCGAGCGGGAAATCATGATAAACCCCCCGCTGGATGCAGACCTTATCGTGCTCGTCGACACCTCGAGCCTAGAACATCTCGGCAAGCTTGGAGAGCAGCTCAGAGGGGGAGTGCCTAAGCTGGTGGTAATCGACCACCACCGTCCAGTCGAGGCTATGAAGCAACTGGCGACCTTGCACTTCGTTCGGGAGAAATTTGCCTCGGAGGCCGAACTCATCCTGCGGCTCCTCAAGGAGTTGGGAGCGGGGCTTACCCCCGAGCAGGCTTCTTTGTTGCTCGCTGGGATCATCAGTGACACCGGACACTTCAGGCTCGCGAAGAGCGAAACTTTTGAGGCGGTGAATCAGCTCCTCAAGGCCGGGGCCGATTACGCGCGTGTGAATGAGAGTCTCAAATTACCCGAGAATCACTCCAAGCGCGTCGCGATGTTGAAAGCCGCTGGGCGCGCTGAGCTACGCCGGGTTCATGGACATTTGGTGGTATTTTCTGAGCTGGGTTCCTTTGAAGGGGACGCGGCCGGGATGCTGGTGCGAATCGGAGCAGATGTGGCGTTCGTGGGCTCGGAGGAAAAAGGAAAGGTGAGGGTCAGTGGACGAGCACGCCAAGAGATCTTAAAGCTAAGAGAGCTTCACTTGGGCGAACTCATGGAAGCAGTGGGGAAACAGTTCAAGGGAAGTGGAGGAGGTCATGCGGGTGCAGCAAGCATGAGTGGAAAAGGAAGGCTCGAGGAAGTCAAAAAACATCTGTTCAGTCTCCTACAGCAAAAGTTGAATCCGAAGGAATAAAGAAGTGGTTCAATGGCGATTTCTGCTGAGGAACTTTTGGAATTAGAGCGGGCTGGATATCGTTTTGTTGGGGAGCACAAGCATAGTGCAGTCAAAGTCTGCCATTGGACCCGGAAGAGCCTGCTTAATCGTGGGGTTTGCTATAAAGAACACTTTTATGGACGAGACCTTGGCATCCGGAGCCATCGATGTCTTCAACTCGCCCCCAGCCTACCTTTCTGCGACCACCGCTGCGTTTACTGCTGGAGGAATACCGACGTGACAACCTCGAGCTGGGTAGGCGAGGTCGATGAGCCAGCAGATATTTTGGATGGGGCAATTTCAGCGCAGAGAAAGCTGCTCAGCGGGTTCGGTGGCAATCCTAATGTCGATAAAAAGAAGTTTAAGGAGGCTCTGGAGCCGAAGCACTGCGCGATCTCGCTCGCTGGTGAACCGACACTCTATCCCAAAATCAACGAGTTCATCAAGGAGTGCAACAGGCGTGGGATGACAAGTTTTTTGGTCACCAATGGGCAGCATCCCGAGGTTCTAGAACACTTAGTCGAGCCGACGCAGTTGTACATCTCACTAGCGGCTCCGGATTCCGATACTTACAGATCTGTCTGCCAACCCATCGCTCGAGATGGTTGGAAGCGGCTGAACCGGAGCTTAGAACTCATGTCTTCTTTCAAGTGCAGGAGGGTAATCCGGCTAACGTTAGTTAAAGGGCTCAACCTCAAAAAACCTGAAGAATACGCAAAAATGATCGAGAAAGCTGAGGCAGATTTCATAGAGGCCAAGGCCTATATGTTCGTCGGGTTCTCTCGAAGGAGACTGATGATGGAAAACATGCCCCTGTACGATGAGGTAAATGGGTTCGCTAGGGAGTTAGCCAGGGAGACTGGTTACTCTATCGCAGAAGAGTCCAGGCCAAGTCGGGTGGTACTGTTAAAAAAGACATAAGCGGCGGGTTCTTCTTACCATATCTTGTCTTTTTAAGAAGCCTGTGAAAAATCATGCATGGCCTCTACGCTCTTCTTCTTCCCACCGCTCTCTAACCGTTTCGGCATATCGGTTGTAGTTTTCAATGATGTTCTCCCAGATATTCTCTCCAATCCATTCTTGTTTCATGTTTTCCCACCGCTCTCTCCATGTGTACCACTGGGGTGCGAACTCGGGCTCCCACTCGTCAGCGTGTTCTAATATCCTCTCAGCGTTGCCAAGGTGAACTTTTGCGGCGTAGACGAGGGCAAGCGCTCTTCTAGTTTTTCCTTCTTCGTAGGCAGTCACCGCTCTGTCTTTAAGATCAATGGCCACTTCAACCAACCGCTCCGCTGCGTGCTTGCCGTGGGCATTTTCTGGGGCGCCCTCTAGCATTATTTGGACTTCGGCCAGCAAGGTATTGAACTCTTCTAGCTTATTCTCGAATGCCTCACTTAGATCGGGGAGATTTTCTACACTTATGTCAATTTCAACGTTCACCGTGACATCCACATCGACAAGCACATTATCGATGTCAAAATACCAGTCCACATCCATCGGTTTGTGGATTTGCGCGCGGTACCTATTCGTGATGTTCTCTGTTCTTTCCCTGATCAGCCGCAAACGTGCCCGGATTTCTTCGCGTAGCTCGAGTGTAGCCCAGTTTTGTTCTAAGTTTTCACACTCTCGGATGCAGTTTTCGATCCACTCAGCTTCGGGCGTGTTTTCAAGCTCTTGCCTGAGCTGCTGGCATAGTTCTTTGCACAACCTTAGCTGCACCATGCCAATTTCAGGCATTTGCTCTTGCATCCATTGCACGATTTCTTGTTTCGTTTCAACGTCTCCCGGAGCAACATCGCGCATTTTCTCCGCGAATTCTTCGAGGATGCTCTTATGGGCTAGGCCCTTTCCGCGGTTAACCAAACGGACATACTCTCCCCAGCGTTCTTTCATCTGATCCTCGCCGCCGACCATCCGAATTTGCTCGCCTAGGCGCTCAAGCCCGTAGAACGGTGAGTCGGGGTCGACATCCGCAGCGTCAACGACCACAGGAGTTGCAACACCCGCGCCAATTGATGCGGCAACGATTACCACTGCTGCTATCGCCGCGACGCCCTTTTGCTCAGGTCCAAACATTTTTTTATTCCTCCTTTTCATTCGGGTTTAGCTCCCCGCGCGGCCCCTATAGCGCGCGCGGTTCATCGATTTTCAGGTGACATTTTGGAAAAAGGGATATTTACCAAATCCCGAAAGACCGTCCAATTCTAATTCAGTTCTGGTCCTGGGGACCTATTTGTAATTAAAAACCGATTATTTTTCCTCCTTATCGTTCAAATAAACCTAATAACCCCTATTTTTGGTTTTGAGCCCATTTGCTTCTAAAAATTTATACGGATGTAGTGCTCAAAAATTATGGTCAACCGATGACGCTTCGGGAAGCATTTGGCATAGTTGCGCTGGTCGTGGTACTCCAAATTTGCTTGGGCGTGCTGATTTACGTGATGACGCCGACTCCCGGCTTGGAACTATACTCGATTGCCATCGCGGTCGCAGTAATGGCGGCCGTCGCTGGGTCAATTGCAGCGGTGCTCACATTTTTATTCAAACGTTATGCATCCGAGCGCACCTTGCGAGTGGCGCTGATGACTCTCACCGATGATGAGCGTCAGGTCTTCGAGGCGATCGTGCGCTCGGGCGGTGAGGCTCGCCAAGACAAGCTCAGGCGCGAGCTCGACATGTCCAAGTCCAAGCTAAGCGCCCTCATAAACAACCTCGAGCGGAAGCACGTAATAACGAAGACTCGATACTGGAAAACGAATATTTTGAAGGTGAGCAAGGAGTTTAGCGGGCGGTAGCAAAACTGGAGCATTTTCTCCTTAGTAGAATGACTAGTTTGTCTGTCGTTAGTTGTTTACGTTGCTCCTTTGCAAGCCTTGAATAGGCCAGCCGCCTAGGTAGATGAGGGTAGACTTGAAGGAAATGCTCGAACGAATGCGCAAATACTTTGACGCCCAACAGGAGCTTCGCGAAAGGGCGCTGGATGCCTCGCGAGAGGTTATCAGGGCCTCCGCCCGCGCCATAGCCGCGACCCATCGGGAGGATCGATCGAGTGCCGACGAGCTCCTAGCGAAGGCTCGCGATGCACTTGCAACTCTCGCGGAGGCTGTGAAGGCAGAGCCCCACCTAGCTGATTCTGGGATCATCCTCGCGGCTTACCAAGAGTACGGTGAAGCCACACTAGTTCAAGCACTAATCCGGGATGGAAAACTGTTGACCCCCGAGGAGCTTAGTATCCCTTACAAGTCCTACCTCGCGGCCCTCGCGGATGCTGCTGGCGAGCTCCGACGGCACGCGCTTGACTCGATAAGGGCCGACGAGGTCGAGCGGGCAGAGCGTGCACTCAAACTCATGGAGGAAATCTTTGAGCTGTTGATGGAGTTCGACTACCCCGATGCTATTTTACCAGGGATGAAGCGAAGGCAGGATATGGTCCGGCGGGTGCTCGAGCGCACGCGGGGTGACCTCACGGTTGCCATCAGACAGCGAAAGCTTGAGCGTGCTCTTGAGCGGGCGGAGCGAGAGGGCCGTGGATGACGAAGTTCGACATCCGAAAGCTAAGAGCAAGCGCGAAGAAGGATTATGAGCGCGCTTGGCTGGAGAGCGCAAAACTCATCGAGAAAAAAAGGAAACTCTTCTCGCTCAAGGACAAGAGCAAACCTCACTCACTTTTTGATCTGTTCGAGAGGATAAGGCGCGCTCTGCTGAGGCTGGGGTTCACCGAGGTCGTTGTGCCGATGCTCGTGGACAAGAAGGAGGTATACGCCCAATATGGGGTGGAAGCACCCGTAATCTTGGATAGGGTCTTTTTCCTTGCAGGGCTGGAGCGCCCCGACATAGGTATTAGCCACAAAAAAATTCAGGAAATTAAAAAAGTGGCGCCGAGATTCAAGGACGTCAAGCGATTGCAGGCCGTCTTCAGGCGGTACAAGCGTGGCGAGATAGTTGCCGACGATTTGGTTGAAGTCATGGTGAAGGAGCTAGGTTTGAAGGAAGAGCAGGCGACCGCGATTCTCTCGCTCTTCTCAGAGTTCAAGGAGCTGAAGCCAGTGCCCATGGATCTTACGCTTCGATCACACACGACCGCGGGCTGGTTTGGGGTGCTCCGCGAAATCCAGCGCCGCGAGCCTTTGCCCCTTCAACTCTTCTCCATCGGCCCTAAGTTCAGGCGCGAACAGCGTTTGGACGAGAGCCACCTTTACGAGTCTTGGACGGCCTCGATCGTGGTGATGGCGGAGCGAATTAGCTTAGAGGACGGCGAGCGCCTCACGCGGGAGGTGCTTGCTAGAGTTGGGTTCAAGGATGTGAAGCTTGCCCGCAAAAAAGCGACCTCAAAATATTACGCACCACAGACTGAGTTTGAAGTTTTTGTCAAACATCCCCGCACGGGTGAGCTTACCGAAATAGGAGATGCAGGCTTCTACAGCCCTGTGGCGCTGAGCAACTATGATATCACATATCCAGTCTTCAACCTCGGCATAGGCCTAGAGCGCGTGCTAATGATCCAAACGGGTGAGACCGACATACGCGCATTGGTGTACCCGTATCTCTACAAAGCCGCCGCATTCTCAGACAAAGAGCTGGCAGACATGATAAAGTGCAAGCGCGAGCCTGGCACCGATACTGGCAGGGCGATAGCCGCAGCAATTGTCAACGCAGCGCAGCAACATGCCGACAAGCCGAGCCCATGCGAGTTCAAGGCATTTGAGGGTAAGCTTGGGGGCAGGCGAGTCATCGTGCGAGTGGTAGAACCCGAGCGCGGCACAAAGCTCATCGGGCCAGCGGGCTTCAACGAAATTTACGTTTATGAGGGCAACGTCGTAGGTGTGCCACCCAAGGGTTGGGAAAAAGATGAATTTTTGAATTCTGTGCGGGAGAAAGGGGTCTCAACCGGCATCAGCTACATCAGCGCTTTCGCGGCCCTCGCGGCGCAGGAAATCGAGCGAGCCGCAAAGCATGGCAAAAAGCAGGTGAGGGTGCGCGTTCGGGCGGCAAAATTGCCAAGTGACATCAACCTAGTGATTGATGAGGCAGCACAACGCTACATCACCACGAACAAGAAGCGGATCGATGTTCGAGGCCCAGTTTTCACCACGGTGGTCGCGGAGTTCGGATAGCTACCTGAAAATATCCCTGAGCTTTCTCATCCCCTTTCGGCCCGCCTCCAGCGAGTGCTCCGGGTTCCAGAGTTCGGCTATCAGCAATCCCCCATAGTTTATCGCTCGCAAGGCGTCAGCTACAGGTTTGAAGTTTATATCGCCATCACCCGGCGGCAGGTGTTCATCTTGCCTCCCGTGATTGTCATGCACATGCACATGGACCAGATGTTCGCGGAGGGCCTCAATAGACTTGGCAATCACAGCTCCGGTATCCTTCCTTCCGGTTCTTCGCTCGGCCAGATGCGCGTGCGCGATGTCGAACGTTATCTCGGCCCCTTCCAGGCCAGCCACAAATTCTCTGAGCTCTTCAGCAGTCGATGGGTAGGTGCTTGGTTGTCCCCCAGCGTTTTCGAGCGCCAAAGTCACGCCCCGCTCTTGCGCGTAGGAAAGGCATTGCTTGATAAATTCTCGATATCGCCTTCTTGTTCCCTTGAGAAATCCTCTTGCCTCGGGGATTGGGCACTTCCCGAAATGAACTACCACAATCTCCCCACCGAACGCGCGGCAGGCATCGATGCCCCGCCGCACCTGCTCTAGCGTCAGCTCCCAGAGCTCGCGGTGATGACTGGCTGGATTCAAATCCCAGAAGCTTGCGTGAACTGAAACCTGAAGCCCATGAGTGTCTAGGAGTTCCTTTATACCAGCGAGTTTGCGCTGGTCGTAGTCGGGCGGGAAATGAGGAACATCATAAATTATTTCAACACATTCGGCACCGAGCTCAGCGCTCGCACGAATTGCTTCCTCAATCGAAGCGTGGACGAAGAGCAGACTTGAGAGACCCAGCTTCATGTTTTCACCTATGCACACGTGCACACTCAAACTTAAAGCTTGGATTTTCGCATGGCTTCAGTTGCAAGCTTATGCGCCGCGCGGAGCGGCTCGGGCAAGCGATACTTGCGCGTGGTTTCGAGCGTGATTTTAATTGCGGTTTTGAGCGAGAGCTTGTGGCCGATGCTTACGTAGACGGACTTTGCATTGGGTTGGGTCCTGAGTACTGCCCCAATGATCTCGTCACCATCCTTGAGCATCGAATGTGCCCCCCTCCTTTTAGACGCTAATGTTGCTTCACCGCACAACCTGCTTTTCGCGACACCCAGCGCGGGCTTGTTAAGCGCCACCCCAAGATGACACGCTAAACCTGCTCGTCGGGGGTGGGCAAGTCCCTGGGCCCCTACCATGTAAACGTCTGCCTCCAGCCCCTCGACGGCCTTCAGCATCCCTTCCAGTTCTCGAAAGGCCAAGAAGGTTGGGATGTATGGGAACTTCAACCTGACCGCGACGGCTTTTCGTTTGAGCACTTCAAGGCTTTTGTAATCGAGCACCGCACAGGCAGCGAAGGCAAAGTTTCCTCGCGCAAACGAAATGTCACAACCTGCGATAGTTTCAAGATTTCTGAAGCGATCCTCCCTAACTACTCGCTTTGCTATCCGCTTCTGGAGCCGAGCCAGCTCGTCAAGGTCGAATTTCGGAGGGTGTAGAATGGGAAGCATTTTGGACCCGATACCGCTTTTGCGTAGAAGCTATAAATTTCGAGCGCTTAATTAAGTTCGATAGGCATGCGAGCGAAGGGGCCAAAGTGCAAGCTTTGCGGCAAGGGCATCCAAATCATGAGCTACGATGCCTCTTATCTCAAAGTCGTGAAGCCGGGTGAGACAAAAGCTAGCTTCGTGTGCTGGAGATGTGCCGAGGAGCTCCTAGGCGAGAAGCTTAAGGAACTCTAGGTGGGCTACTTGGTGAAGGCAACTCCCGAGGATCATGCGCTGATGAGCCTAGCGATCAAG
The DNA here is from genome assembly GCA_964433595.1 of Hadarchaeota archaeon (SeqCode). GTDB lineage: Archaea > Hadarchaeota > Hadarchaeia > Hadarchaeales > Hadarchaeaceae > DG-33. The sequence continues at coordinate 8,680 of CAYSRF010000028.1, forward strand.
CGCCGCGGCAAGTTCGTCGATGTGCCGCACGTCCAAGAAAAGCTCAGCCGGGACGCGGGCGAAAAATTCGAGGAGCGCAAGGCGCGTGAGCTACTCGATGAGTTGGTAAAGAAGGGCCTCCTCGAGGAGCGCGAGGGCGAGTACGCAATCACAGATGCCGGGCGCAAGTACTTCGACAAGCGGTGGCGGGAGATTAGGGGGCAGCTAAACCAGGACTATCTCAAGGTCTATCGGGCGAAGCAGTACTACCCCCACGTGATCGATGCCCTGCTCGAGTTTTGCCGCGACCGCTGGGTTTCCGTTTTTCGTCTGTTCACCGGGCGCGCATGGCTTCAGCGCAAACTCGGCCCCCGATACATCACGATAAAAAGTCCAAAGGATGTGCAACGGTGGCTCAACGTCCACGGAATAGATTTTATCCCCTACATTCACCGCGTGCGAAGCGACCGTCCGGACTGGCTCGTGATCGATTTTGATGCTGGGAAAAAAGTATCTATGGAAAGAACAAAGCAAGTCGTCGAGGCTGCACACGAGGTGCTTTCCGGATATGGCATCGATCCAGCGATCAAGTTCTCGGGCTCGCGCGGGTTCCAAATCTGGGCGCAGTTCAAGCCGCACGACCTGCTTAAGGACTATAAACCCAAGCAACTTCGGACCGAGCGGCGGGAACGAAATTTCTTCAACTTCTACGCGGACATCGTGCGATTCATCGAGTCACGTGTGGCGGAGCGCTTGCCGGGGCTGACGACGGCTGAGACGGCGAAGAAGGAGGCCCGTGTCGATAAGGTCCTGTTCGACGCGTCGATCATCAAACCCATGGGCGACGTTCGCGCGCCCTACAGCATGCATTTTAAGACGGGCTTGGTCTCGATGCCTTTAGAGCTTAAGGAACTCAAGCATTTCAAGTTCGAGCAGGCTGATTCAGAACTAGTGGTGGAACGCTACGAAAAGCGTGGAAACGAGTTTAAGCTGGAGCCCGCGGAAGGAAGAGAGCTCTTTAAATCAGTCGTCGAGTGGTGTGCGCGCTAGTTTTCCCCTTTATAAACAACCTCCGCGCAAAGCCTCGGCGGGAGAGATGGAACTGATTCACTACCAGACTCTTGAAACCGTCGGCCCCGAGGAACTCCGAGCGCTTCGAGCCCTCAAAGAGGAGTTCAACTCGCAGCGCAGTTTTAACGAACGTATCAAGCTGTGGCGAAAGTCGGATATCCTCGAGGGGCTCGAGCCGCGCGATGCTCGATGGGGATTCACCCAAGTCCGCAACGACGAGGAGAAGTTGCGAGTCATCCTAGCGGTACA
>CAYSRF010000029.1:0-9888 GCA_964433595.1 Hadarchaeota archaeon (SeqCode)
GAGGAAACCGAGTTCGTGCGCGATGGGCTGAGCAAGTATGACAGGCGAACGATCTACATGGAGGCAGGACTGCTCACCCAAGCGCTGGGCGAGGCGGCGGGCGATTATCACTACAAGCGCGAGGTTGTACTCAAGCTAGCACAGGGCGACCTTCCTACGGAAATTTCAGAAATCGTCGACCGGGCAATTAAGGCGACGAAACGTGAGTGGGAGGTGTGGCGATACGTCAAGGAACATGTCGTGCGCGAGGGGAACATCGCGATTATCTATGACTTGCCCTCAGGCAGCCTCGGGAAGGCGGCGCTCTACGCTCTGGGAACGACTGGCGCTGATGTTGGGGTCTGCACTCGAAAAGACGAAGACGAAGTAGACGTGAGCATACGGCGCCGGGCCGGAATAAAGGTAGACCTCAACGAAATGCTTCGCCACATCACAGCGCGCATAGGAGGCTCTGGAGGTGGGCATGAGGGTGCCGCTGGTGCAACGATTCCCGCTAACCTCTTTGACACCTTTTTGGATACAGTTAAGAAAGAGATCTCGCCTGTGATAAGCAGGGACCTGACACTCAAGAGGTAACTAGAGCAGCTCTACCTCGATGCCCTTCCCCGCTTCTCTCGCCTTCTTGTAGACCACCCAGTCGGTCGCGATGTCCTGGACGGCGAGGCCCGTCGAGTCGAAAACGGTTATTTCATCTCGCGAGGTGCGGCCTGGCTTTTTCCCAGTAATTACCTCACCGAGATCTGCATAGATATCACCGCGTGCAATGATGCCCTGTGAAAAGGGGACGTTTACCTCCCCGCCATGAATGGCCTGTTCCACATCGTCAACGACAATTTTCGCGCGCGTCAAAATTTGTGAGTCGAGCTCCTGCTTGCCGGGAGCGTCGGCCCCTATTGCGTTGATGTGCACACCCTCTGACACCCAATCGTTCATGAGAATAGGTTTTCCGACAGGCGTGGTGGTCACGATGACATCTGCACCCTCGACCGCATTCCTTGTATCTTCTATGACTTTCACATTGATTCCAAGTTGTTTGCCCATCTCCTCGGCGTAGTGCGCTGCATTTTCTGCGGATATGTCATTGACCCTAACTTCCTCGACATCGAGCACCTCGTTTAGGGCGATCAACTGAGTCCTAGCTTGAACCCCTGCCCCGATCATTGCGACGATGCGTGAGTCTTCTCGTGCTAGATACTTTACCGCGACGGCGCCACCAGCACCAGTCCTTATGTTGGTGATCCATGTTCCGTCCATGATCGCGAGCGGGACGCCGGTTTTTGGATCCACGAGCACGATGATCGCCATCACGGCAGGCAAGCTGTGCTCCTTTGGGTTTCGGGGGTGGGCATTGACGATCTTCACCCCTGCCGCATCCTGCTCCTCTAGGTAGGCGGGCATTACTCGGAAGTCCCCTTTATAGCGATTGAAATAGACATAAGATTTTGGAGGCATCTGAACTTTACCGAGTCCCTTTGCGCGAAAAGCCCCTTCAACGGCTTCGATTGCTTCACGCATCGAGATTAGTCCCTCAACCTCCGCCCGAGATAACAACAGTAACTTCAATCCAGCACCATTAACCACTAAGATTTTGACGCCTTGAATTTTTCTGTTTTAAAAATTGGTGGCGCCGGGGAGAGGACTCGAACCTCTGACCGCCCGGTTGCTGTGCACAAGCATGTCGTTCGTTCGAATTGAGGTTCGCTCTTCATCCACGCTCGAGTTTAACAGCCGGGCACTTTAGGCGAAGTAGCTTACGCTTGCTTCCCTACCTACTGAGCTGTCGGACCGCTTAATGCGGCACCCCGGCACCCCCAGCGCCATTTTACTCTTTTTAAGGAACTCTATAAACATTAGGTATTTTCACGTTGCGAACCTATACCGGACGCTTCTACCGCTGCCAAATTTTCTCACTAATCCGAGTTCTACAAGCCCGGCCATCCTAAACTGATTCTTGTGATCCCCGTTCAAATGTCGCTGTAGGGTTCTTGGATGAAGACCTAATCGCATCGCTAGCTCGATAGTGCTCCACTCACGTTTATTTTCAGCTCGCATAAGAGAGAATATCCTCTGTTTCATGGCCCAAGGTTTTCCCGCCGCCGTGGATTTTCCTGTGCCATACAATATATGACGCACCTTGGCATCCTTCCTTTTGTCAAGTAACGGGCTGGCCAATTCATAAATTTCTTTTAGACCTCTTTTCGTCAGGTGAAAGGAGTACATTGGACTCCAGTCTTGTTTATGCCGTTTAAAGTTGAGTAACGTAGGGGTATTGGTCCATCCCCATTTTTTCGTAAGCGCAAGCATCGTACTCATTGCATCGTAAGAAGTTGTACAAAGATTACCTGTATAATCTCCTTCCCATTCCAATGTCACCAAAAACACGCGCTGCGACTGTTTTGTCTTTAAAGGCAAGTGCGTATACACTCTTGCTATCTGATCTTGGTTTGATGTCATCCCGCCAAGGCTTTAGGTGGAGATTCTTTATAAAAGAGCAAAATCACTCACTCAATGCCTCAAGCCGCTTGAGCATGAATTTGAATGTTGCTGCAAGGTTTATTTTGTTATTAAAATTTCTAACGATTCCGCGAAGCATTGTTTGTGTGCGGGGTGACAAAAGTTTGACAGTTTTAATCATCAGGGGTAGCGCGCGGACGGTATTGTCCACTATCGTCACATCCGCCGCTTGCGCAGTCCTCGACATCGGGTTCAGGTCGATCGCGATGACGCACTTGCCGAGTTTCTTCAATGCCTCCGTTCGATCGCCATCCTCGAGTGGGACGAGCACGAGATCTGCGGCAGCGATGCCCCTTCGGTCAACTTTCCTTCGGTCACTGTGAATCTCCTTTATCTGGGTCGAGAACTTTTTACCAGTCCCGAGCACCTCTTTTGCGCCATGTTTTCGCAACCACCGGGCTATTGCTACCTCACGTTTTACTGAACCGTGAAAGAGATTGACCTCAATTTTCGCGTTTGTTGCTTTCGCCAGCTTTGCAATCTCAACCGGCACAAGCGTCGCCACGTTGCCGTTCACAGAGATTACGGGGTGTTTTGCCAGCAGGAGCATTGCAGCCGCGGCCTCGATGGCGCGTCGGGCTTGCTTGGTCGTTTGTTCACCCAAGATATAGTCGAATGCTTCCCCCCGACCGTGCGCTGCCAGCCCCTCGAGCACAACTAATCCCGCTTTGAAACCCTCGACGAGCCGCTCACGGATGCGCAAGGACTCCGCGCGAGGATGCAAGGGAGAAACTTTGCTCATTTAATCATCAATAAATTTCTATTCGTTCGCTTAAACTTGACTATGAAAAGCTTTTTTTGGTATGCGAAACCATCTCAAAAGTGATGATCATGCGCTTCCACCCCATTGTCATCATCCCACTTTTCTTGGCAGTGGCCGCGTTGGTAATGACGAGTGGTGCGAGTGGGTATCTCGTGCCCCTCACAATGGGGTTGGCGGCCGCGACTTTGCTCGTTGCAATTGCCATAATTTTCCAGTATATGAAGCCGTCCACCGAGGCCAAACAAGTCCCAATTGAGAATTTCTCTCTCTGGGTGGACATCGGGGAGCCCGGAGCGGACCTCCGTCGATTCAGCCCTGAGGATGTCGAAGCAGCAACACGTATAGCCAGCGCTGACCTCGGTTCTCTCTCCTCGAACGCGGACCTTCTCCACGCTCGCATCTCTCTGCTCCTCGGTAGAGAGGGGTTCGAGGAATTGACGCAGGAAAAGTTCAACGAACAAACCGAAAAACTCTCAGAAGACCTCCGCGGGACCACCGAACAACTGAAGAAAGGATTCCGAGCTGAGATATTGGGCTCGATCGAACAGTGCGCTTCTCAAGTTGATCGAATTGCGAACAAACTTTATGATTTCCAGCGCGGAAAATCGGAGATGATTCACATTTATGTCGAACCTCTGCGCAGGGCAGCAGAAAAACTTTCCAGTGACCTTCGACTCGCCTCCGTGAATATTTCAAATTTCATGAAAAGCACACCGGCTGGGCCTGAGAGTTCTTAGGGATCCTTCATGGCTAAACCGCACGTAAATCTAGTCTTCATTGGCCATGTCGACCACGGGAAGTCTACACTTATCGGCAGGCTTCTTGTTGAGCTTGGCGTGATTTCGGAGAAGGACCTCAGCGAGGAGGCTGGGAGCTTCAAGTTTGCTTGGGTGATGGATCGTGAGAAGGAAGAACGCGAACGCGGGCTGACGATTGATGTGGCCTACCGGAAGCTCGAGACTTCCAAAAATTATATTACTATAATCGATGCCCCCGGACACCGAGACTTCGTGAAAAATATGATCACTGGCGCAAGCCAAGCGGATGCTGCGGTGCTCGTGGTCGCGGCCGACGATGGAGTCATGCCCCAAACGCGGGAGCACGCGGCGCTCGCGTTCACTCTTGGTGTGGGGCAGCTCGTGGTGGCGATAAACAAGATGGATCTCGTGGGTTATGATGAAACGGCCTACAATAAATTGAGGGACGATTTGGTCGCACTGCTAGAAGGCATAGGCTACCGCAACGCAAGCGAGTTCCTTTACGTGCCGATCTCCGCCTTCCACGGCGAAAATGTGACGAAGGCTAGCGCGAAGATATCGTGGTACAAGGGACCGACCGCGCTCGGGGGGCTGGAAACGTTCACGGAGCCGGAGAAGCCGATCGACAAACCCCTTCGAATTCCCGTGCAGGATGTCTTTTCAGTCACAGGCGTTGGGACCGTGCCCATAGGGCGGGTTGAAACCGGAGTGCTAAAGGTCGGTGATACCATCGTGTTCGAGCCCGCGGGGAAGAGCGGTGAGGTTCGCTCGATCGAGATGCATCATGAGGTCATGCAACAGGCCGTTCCGGGAGACAACATAGGGTTCAACGTTCGTGGCGTTTCAAGGGCAGACGTAAAGCGGGGGGATGTCGTCGGACACCCCGACAAGCCACCCACGGTCGCGAGCGAGTTCACCGCAAAGATCATTGTGCTCGCGGTGCCCACCGAGCTCACCCCGGGTTTCGCGCCGCTATTCCATTGTCACGCCGCACACGTGCTAGGAAGGTTCGAGGAAATTCTCCAGAAGATTGACCCGCGCACGGGAGCAGTGGCTGAAGAGAAGCCGAAGGCGCTGCGAAAGGGCGATGCGGGTCTAGTTCGCGTGGTATTGAATAAGCCCATCGTGATTGAGCGCGCCAGCGAGATCCCCGAGCTAAGCAGGTTCGCGGTTCGCCACGGGGGGCAGACGATTGCAGCAGGGATGTGTGTCGACCTAGTATTAGCGAAGTAAACAGGGGTGTAACCGCCCGCTGTAGTCTAAGCGGTTTATTTACCTAAATTCGTTGTGTTATCGGCTATTGTCTCAGGTTTCTCGAAATGGCGTTTTTTCGGTTAAGCGCCAATAAATAATTAAGAACTAATTTATCCTTCGGCTTTTCTTTCCAAATGTATCATAAAATCCCAAGTATTCTTAAGGCCCCAAGCAGGATAATGACTCCGCCAACGGGGCCGGAGATACGTATGCCTCCGGGGATGGCGATTCCGATTTTCGGTCCACCCCCAATTAAAACACCGATAATAATTAACAGCAGACCGACAGGTTCCGTTTTTATCCCTATTCTAACAAGGGGAACGTTCTCTATAAAACTCGCCCCGGGAAAATCATAATAAACAAGGGGCACAATTATGGTTAGGATTAAAATGGGAGAAAAAGGCCTTCGCGAATTAGAAAAGGAAATAGCAGAAACACGAAAAAATGTCTTGGATATGATGGATCGCACGCGTCAAGAACTCGAATCTTTTAGAGAAGAGTTAAAAAAAATTAGAAAAGAGTTAAAAGAATTTTCGGAGTTATTAGTAGATTTAATCGCTTTTTCGGAAAGAAGTAATCGCCTATCTTCACGTGTTTCGGATATATTATTAGCGATTCGCGCTTTGAGAAGGGAACGGGAACCGGGTGCTTCTGAAGACATGATTAGGGCCGCTTTTCAGGACATAGGAAGATTCGTCAGCGATTTTTCTGGTTCACCACATTTCACAGATTTAACATTTAGTACATCAATTACCTTCGTTGGGATGCTCATTACAGCATCGCATCTTGATTCTGGAATTTCATTTGATGAATTCGCCTCAATCTTGCTTGAGACCCTTCCTAGTGAAGTTGCGAAGAAAATTGTGCCCCTTGAAGATATAACGAAATGTTACGGATCGGAATGCGCGATCAAGTGGAAGAAATTGTTAGGAATACAATAGCATTATGACTAATGCAAAACAGAGGTTGAATAATTTTGGCTGTGCGAGTTCCAACGGTGGTGATATGGCGGGGAGGACCCCGAGTTCGACTCGAGCGAAAAGATGTCTAAGCAGGTGATAACCATGCGAGATGAGGCGAAACCTTTCATGAGAACCCTATGCACCGTCTCGGCCACTATGGCTTCGCTCCGTTTTGTTGGGGTAGGCATAATCATAACGATATTTTATCAAACTAAAGAGACAGCATGGAGGTGGGTAGCATATTCTGGAGGAGTTGCGGTTTTTTCTTTGCTGCAGCGTCTGTTTTTGCCCTTATGTATCTTGGATCAAGAGGACCAAAAGGAGAGAGAAAACGCTTTCGGAGAACGGTAATTTTCACATTTGTAGTAGGTTGGATATTTTTCTTCATTTTAATTTCCGCGCTTATTTTGGCATTCGTGACTTTAACCTAAACTAAATCTCGCACGCACGGCCTCATCATCCTTGCGGCGCCCGCTTCCCCTTGTCATCCCCATCCTTGATCCGCTCTTCATGGTAGATATAAAAACAAAAAGCACGAAAAAATAACTAATTTTCCCTATTTCAACTTGCAAAGACCCACGCAAGTAAGTATTTTATCTTGTATGTCTCCTTGTGAAATTTTTCGTTGATCTAAAAGCGAAAGAATTTCAAATAAATCGGTGGTTGTTATAAGACTGACGCCATGTTTCTCCGCCGCTTTTACCGCATCTGCGGTAAAAGCGTTCCCCCGCTCAGCGGGTTTCTTTTCGCAAAGATGATTGCCAATTAAGATTCCTTTTATTTCCCTTCTATCAATTTCACAGTCTTTTAAAAAGTGAAGTAATTGCCGAAACTCTTTAACATCAATTTGTCCGATAGAACTTGCTACCTCAACAGCGCCTATTTCCCTATCTTTGAGTTTTAGGATAAAGTCAACGTATGCGCCTTCTGGTTGCCTCTCAATCGTGAAACCAATCTCTTTTAAAACAAGACCCACGGCATTCTCCAAACGCTTGCCTTTCGCGGCGATAAGATATTTCCTCGCCCGAATCCTCTCCAAGTGCCTCTCGATTTGACGCTCTTGTTCGATTAATTTCTCTTCTTCTGGGGACACGTAACTTGAAATCCATGCAGGCAACGGCACCTCTTCTTCTGGCATCTTTTTCAATTGAGGGAGGATTTCTAATAGTGGCGAAAGGATGTGCAACCAGTATTCCTCTTCCTCATGTATCAGGAAAGAAGCATACTTACTGGGCAACAAAATTATTTCTCCACTTAAGCAAGGCATTCTGAGTGCTATGGGGTGCCCCACCTTATCATTTGCAATAATGATAGAATTTGGTGGGTATTCGGAAAAATAGTATTCGTACCAGTTCATTTCCTTCAGAACTCTTGATAAAATGCCGGCTTTTGGTGTGACATTTATTGTCTTTGCACCCGCCTTAATACCCGCTAAAGGCCCAGTTTGAGATTTAATAGCCTTTTCACCTCCTCTTGACATCGAGAACGCGAATAAAAACGCTTCTGCATCGGTCTTGGGTAGAAGAGAGTTAAACCACCCTTGATGAAAATACTGAGAAAACGAAATGACTAATCCGCCTCCATTTAAGAACTCATTAAGTTCACCAAACTTCTCGACAAAAAATTTCGTTACATCATAGGTGGGATTAAGCACCAGCACATCGTAATCATAAAATCTTCTTGGGAAGGAACTTGAAAAATTGAACCACTCTAATCGGAAGTCTGAAGGGATTTTTAACCTATTTTTGACCCCTTCAGGAAAACCGACCAATATTATCTCCATGTGATCTCCAAATTCTATTGTTGTTTTTAATTAAAAATGCGTACACTTAACTTTTCAACAAAAATGGGGCGAGGAAGAAACCCCCGAAAGTGCCCCAACTGACGAGGAGAACCAGACCCGCCTCACCCATCAAACCTTCGCGAAGGGGTGTTTACTACCTGAACACCTAAAGCTTCGGGATTTCGGGCATGCTAAGCTTGTGAGCCATCTGCCGCTCTCGTTCGATGAAGCGATTTACATCCTCAATCTTCACGCCAGCCGCGTTAACTATCGCATCCGGCTCCAATCCGAGGTCAAGCCCAGCGTAGATCATGTCGAGTTTTTCGTAAGGTATGCCGAGCTCCCTCTCGTCTGTCTGCCCCCGCCAGAGACCGGCCGATGGCACTTTCTCGATTATCCGCTTCGGCACGTTCAGGTGTGCTGCGAGCTGTTTAACCTGCGTCTTGTAAAAGAAGCCAAGTGGCATTAGATCTACCGCACCATCTCCGTGTTTGGTGAAATAACCCGCACGACGCTCACTCCGGTTGCTGCTTCCAACCACGAGGCGGTTGAGTAGGTTTGCGTAGTAGTAGAGAACCGCCATTCGCACTCGGGGTTTGATGTTGGCCGCCGGGATGCGTACCCCGGCCCTGAAATCGGATAGGTTTTGGCGAATCCCTAATACAGCTGGTGTAATGTCAACTACTCTAAATCTTATACCCAATCGATTCGAGACATCACGTGCGTCGGCAACATCTCGAGGATTTGTAATTCCAGCCTCTGGCATGCAGACCCCTAAGACGTTGGTTTTGCCCAAGGCCTTCTTGCACAGGGTAGCTACCACCGATGAGTCCATCCCCCCGCTGAGCCCTACCACAGCGCCCTCGGCTCCCGCTTCCCTGATTTTTCGCTTGATGAATGCGACGAGTTTGCGCTCCACGACTGGGAGGTTTATTTTAAGTGAGCGCTTAATTAGCTTCGCGGCGTCTTTTTTGGTCATCTGTGTCACCTAGAACCGCTTCGGGTAGGAGCCGAGCACCTTGAGCATTGCCGTCTTCCGCTTTACGCCCTCCAGCGCCTCCTTCACCTTCGCATCCTCGCGGTGACCCTCGAAGTCGATGAAGAAGAGATAATCGCCGAGCGCCTTCTTTGATGGACGAGACTCGATCTTCGTCAGGTTTATGTTACGAACTGCAAATTCGCCCAATATCTCATGAAGAATACCTGACCTGTCTTGAGTAGTGTAAAACACGATTGAGGTCTTGTCACGGCCCGTGGGTTTGCTATCCTCCTTCGCGAGACATAAAAAGCGGGTGGTGTTCATCTCGCCCGACTGGATATCATCGTGAAGCACTTCCAGTCCATAGAGGTTTGCAAGCGCCTTTGGCCCAATCGCCGCCATGTGGGGCTGCTTGAGTTTGCCAACTTGCTCCGCGGCTTTGGCGGTACTCGTCATCTCGATGAGTTCTGCTTTTGGTAAGTTCTTCCGTAGGAACTCGCGGCATTGGGCCAGCGCCTGAGGATGGGAAAGCACCTGAGTGATCTTTACGAGCTTCGCTCCCGGCACCCCGAGCAAGGAATGTGAAATCGGGACGACGACTTCGGCTTGGATTTTGATGTCGGTCCACGCGAGCGCATCCAGCGCTTCCCCTACAGAACCCTCTCGCAAGCTTTCAATTGGGATTACGCCCACCTGAATGTCACCGCGCGCCACGGCTTCAGCAACATCAGTAATCATGGGGTAGAGCATCACCTCAATTTTCTCCCCGAAGTGGGAGCGTGCGGCCAGTTCAGCGTACGTGCCCCTAGGCCCCAGGACCCCCACCTTCATGTTTTGCCCTCCTCAAATAGTTCATACATTCTTTTGTATGCATT
>CAYSRF010000030.1:0-9424 GCA_964433595.1 Hadarchaeota archaeon (SeqCode)
AAGTTTATGCTGAAGTCGCTGAAGGTGTGATAACGGATGAAGGGCTCGAACTCCGGCACCCCACCAGTCACTTTTTCCAATACTTTTTTGCCTACATCGATGGTCACTCTTTCCACTTTCTCAAGGTCGCTTTCATAGCTGACTCCAACTTGAACTAGGCAGGCCATCTCCGGCTGGGGCAAATAATAATTGGTGACAATCGTCCCCGCCATCTTCGAGTTCGGCACTACAATTATGTTGTTCGGGAGTTCGCGTATCTTTGTGCTACGCCAACCGATATCTATCACATAGCCTTTTTGACCGGAGTCTAGCTCGATATAATCCCCCACTCTCACGGGTCGATCGGACATAATGTAAATGCCGGCGAAGAATTCTGATAGTGTTCCTTGAAGAGCGAACGCAACTGCGAGACCACCTATCCCAAAGGCCGCGACCAGCGCGGTCACTTGGATGCCGAGTCCATTAAGTATCAGGACGAATGCCACAAAAAAGATGATGATTTTCATAATTTTCTGGAACGTTGGTACGAGTGTTTTCACGCTGGGGCGCACTGTGCCGTAGTACTTCAATATCCCAGTTATAATCTTCGTGGCGCACCATGTTGCTATTAAGAGTATCAACAGGTAGCTGATGGTCGGAATATATTCCATGACCCATGTAGGGACAAACGTTGCGCGCTCAAGAGCAAAGTGAATCCCCATGATCAAGAATATCGCAACTATCGGCACTTTGATGGCATCGAGAATGATATCGTCGATCTTGGTTTTCGTCTTTCTGGTGAGCCTAGTGATGTAAACGTTTAACACAAATTTCAGCGCATACCCAGCCACGATGAATCCGATCAATATCAAAATTGGCGTCAGCAGTTGCCAGAGATCTTCAATGACCATCTTTGCACCAATTTCGTTACTTTATAAACATATTTAAAACATCGCCACCACTGTTTTCTTGATTTTAATGCAGTCTGCGAAAGACGTCCAGAAGCTCGTGAAGTCGAAATTAAAGGGTTACAAGTTTCTCATAGTCTCGAACCGCGAGCCATATATCCACATGCACACGCCCGATGGGGTGCAGGTCAAGACTCCTGCTGGAGGCCTGACGGCTGCCTTGGACCCTCTGATGCAGGCCACCGGTGGTACGTGGGTGGCAGGCGGCAGCGGGGACGCAGATCGGGAAAATGTAGATACGCAAAATCGGTGCCGGGTCCCCCCAGGTAACCCAAAATATGTGTTGAAAAGGGTGTGGATGTCAAAGAGCGAAGTGGACAGGTTCTATTTTGGGTTTTCAAATCAGACTCTTTGGCCCCTCTGCCACAACGTGTTTCAGGAGCCGATTTTCAAAAAGTCTTTCTGGGATGGATACAAGTACTCCAACAGATTGTACGCGGAAGCGGTTAAGGAGGAGATGAAAGGGGTCGATAGGGCCTTCATCTGGTTCCACGACTATCATTTGGCTTTAGCGCCTAATATGGTCAGGAATGGTGCCTCTAAAAAACAAAAGCTAGTACTAGCTCACTTCTGGCACATCCCATGGCCAACTTGGGAGGTCTTCATACTTCTGCCGTGGGCGAAGGAGATGCTCAGTGGCATGCTCGCGAACGACCTCATCGGTTTTCACCTCCGCAATTATTGCGTCAACTTTCTAGCAAGCGTCGAGAAGGTGCTGGGAGCCAAGGTTGACTACCGCACACTTAATGTGGAGTACAAAGGACGCACCATCCGGGTGAGGCCCTTTCCGATAAGCATAGATTTCGACGCGATCGACGTGAGGACCAAAAAACCCGACGTGAAACGAGAGATAAAGCGCGTCCGAGCCCCCCAGTACATCCCGTATAAGTACATCGGTGTAGGCGTCGACCGGATTGATTACACAAAGGGAATCATCGAGAGGTTCCGAGCCATAGACCGATTTTTGGAGAAGTACCCGAAATATCAGAACAACTTTGTGTTCGTTGAAGCGGGGGCGCCAAGCCGCACCCGAATCCCCACATACATGGAATTGAACGAGGAGATATCCAAAACCGTCGACAAGATCAACTGGAAATATATGAGGGGCTACTGGAAGCCAATCGTTTACATCAGGGGAAAGCTGACCCCGGATAGGCTTTTCGCACTATATAGGACCGCCGACGTATGCATTGTGAGCCCAATTCAAGATGGGATGAACTTAGTAGCGAAGGAGTTCATCGCCGCAAACGTTGATTGCACAGGTGTGTTGATATTGAGCAAATTTGCGGGTGCCACCGAAGAACTGAAAGGCGCCATTATTGTCAATCCCTATGATGTGGAGGGATTTACCGACGCGTTAAAGAACGCTCTAGAGATGTCGCCGAAGGAAAAACATCAGAGGATGAAGAGTCTGAGAGATAATGTTAGAAGGAACAATGTTTTTAAGTGGTTGGCAGATTTCATCTGCGAGGCTGCGAAATTTATCTCGTGATTCGAATGGAATATTTTTTCGATCGCTGGGGGGAGATAGAGCGAGCTTTAGCGCCCGGCGCCCTGTTGCTGCTCGATTACGATGGTACCATCACCCCGATCGTGGAGAGACCAGAGCTTGCAATTCTTTCGCCCGATATGAAAGAATTACTCAAACGTTTGTCCAAGCACTACACGCTGGGGATAATAAGTGGCAGGTCACTCGCTGGCGTCAGGGAGCTGGTCGGGCTAGAGGGGATTTATTATGCCGGGAATCACGGGTTCGAGATAGGCGGCCCGGGGATTAAGTTAGTCAAGCCAGAGGCTGAGCGAGCGCGCCCGATCTTGGCCAAACTTTGCGAGGAGCTGCGAGCAAGACTGGGCAACATCAAAGGCGCGATTGTTGAGGACAAAGGATTGACGGCAAGCGTCCACTACCGATTGGTCGCAGAGGAAGAATTTGAGCGTCTGAAAAACATTTTTGAAGAAACAATTAGTGCGCACATAAATTCGGGAGTAGTAAGGGTCATTCACGGCAAAAAAGTTTTTGAAATAAGACCGAATGTTGAATGGGACAAGGGGAAGGCGGTGCTCTGGATATCTGGCGTAGTTGATCCCAAAGCGGAGTTAACGCCGGTTTACGTGGGAGATGATCAAACAGATGAAGACGCATTCTCAGCCCTAAAAGAAAAGGGTGTAACCATTTTGATTTCCGAAGGACCGAGAGAATCGAACGCAAAATATTTCATAAAAAATGTCGACGAGGTTAAGATATTTTTTGAAAAACTAATAAAGTTGAAAACGCAGAGATAGGGGCGGGAGTTGGATGAAAGCATTGATCCTAGCGGGCGGGTTTGCAACCCGGCTTGGCCCCATTTGCGAGCAGATGCCCAAGGCAATGATAGTTGTCGAAGGGGATACACTTCTCGGCCATTTGATCAAGAAGCTTGAGGCTGAGAAAATCGAGCCGATAATTTTGATTAATAAAAAGTTTGAGAATTTTTTTGAGGGACACAAGAGTGTTCTTGTCGAAGAGGCGATGACAGAGGAGGAAAAACCCGGAGCAGTCTCGGCGATAAACAACGCAATCAAACAGCTGAAAATTGATGAGGATCTCTTAGTGGTGTGCTCTGATAATTATTTCTCCTCCGATTTCAATGGTTTCGTCTCCAGCTATACGGGCGAGCTGCTCGTCGGCGTTTATTATATCGGTCAAAAACCAGACATGAAACCAGATGAGATGGCAACAACGAAATTTGACGGGAGCGAAAATTTTCCACCACCGAAGCAGAGTTTTTACCTAATTGATTTTAAGGAAAAACTCAAACCGCCGCTCAGCGATTACGTAAGTGCCGGCATATATATTTACCCAAAATCAGTTTTTCCAATTTTGGACGAGTTCTGCAAAGGGCGAACGCAGGATGCCCCCGGGTTTTTCGTCCAACATTTACAGGAGCGTGGCGTGAAAGTCAAGGGCTATTTGTTCGGGGGCGAATGGTACGATGTGTCTCACAAGAGCTACCTCCAAGTCTTTAGTAATGCGAGACTCGTGAAAAGCGACGATCGCTACATCATATGCGATAAACCCTTGGGCGAGAACTTGGTGCTCTCCATCACAATCTTGCATGCGGGTAAACACACGACGGGACACTCCCACCCGGTCAACGAGGTTTACTTCTTCGTCGAAGGACAGGGCGAGATCAAGCTCGATGAGGAGCGGAGGACCGTGAGGAGTAAGGACGTAATACCGATAAAACCCGACGAGTTTCACCGCGTTTACAACACCTCGGACAAAGATCTCATCTTTATATGTGTTTTTGAAAAATATGGAGAGAGAGGATAGTCTCAAAAAGTAAAAGCCGAAAAGCTTTGATTATTCTGGGATAACCTTGGCGAAGATTGCGTTTGAGAAGACGGTCCAGGAAGCTAGGCTGCTTAGCCCCTTACAGGACTTCAAACTAGTTGCCCAACCCATCGAAGTTAGGAAGGACCCACTGACCGAGAGGCGGTGTAGGATAAACCTTGAGCGGACAAAGAGGCCGAAACAAGCAGCCGAGACAACCGATATGGAGAATATCATCGAAGCTTCTCGGGCAAAATGCTTCTTCTGCCCGGAAAATTTGGAGAAAATGACTCCAATGTTCCCGGAGGACTTCCCGGAGAGGAGGATAAAGGTCGGGACCGCATGTATATTCCCAAATCTCTTTCCGTTTGGCGGGTTCCACGCAGTTGGGGTTTTCTCGAAGGATCACCACCTAAATCTTAATCAATTTTCGCCGAAGTTGCTTGAGGATTGTTTCGAGGGGTGTTTGAAGTATTTCGAGCAAGTGCACGAGAGACATCCTGAAATCAAGTATTGGTACATAAACTGGAACCACATGCCGCCTGCTGCCGCCAGCATCATCCACCCGCACATTCAGCTCACGGCGGACCCAGAACCGACCTCGCGGCTACAAGAGCTCATCAGAAGCAGCAAGTCCTACTTCGACCGAGAAGGGAGTAATTATTGGTCGGATTTGGTGGAGGTGGAGAGAACGGGAAGGGAGCGGTTAATAGGAAAAACTGGTTCCATCGTCTGGCTCACGAGTTTTGCTCCCGAGGGAAACAACGAGGTCGTAGCAGTCTTCGCTGGGATTTCCGCGATAATCCATCTCAAAAAACGAGGGCTCGGAGATTTCTGCGATGGACTCTCTCGAACTTTGGAGGGTTATCACGCTCTTGGAGTTCAAAGTTTCAACATGAC
This sequence comes from Hadarchaeota archaeon (SeqCode), assembly GCA_964433595.1. Lineage (GTDB taxonomy): Archaea > Hadarchaeota > Hadarchaeia > Hadarchaeales > Hadarchaeaceae > DG-33. The sequence goes on from CAYSRF010000030.1 coordinate 5,161, forward strand.
GACATTTTCGGGTCCATGTGATGAAGATTTAAGTGAATACTACCTTCTCAGCGCAAAGTTGGTGTCTAGACCGAGTCTGAGGCGCTTCTACACGAGTGACGACGGCTTCATGGAGAAACTTCACCACGAGAGTGTTGTCGAGACCATGCCGGAAACTCTTGCTGGAAAATTGAGGGGACACTTCTAGACATTGGTACAGGTTCTATTTGCCGAGCACCTCAGAGAAAAGATTCAAAAGAGATTGGGCGCCTTGCCTGATGTAACACCTCTTCGCAGTTTCGAATCCCCATTTCCCCATTTCGTCCGCCGCCTCGGGTTTCGAAAGTAGCTTGATTATCTTGATCGCGAGTTCATCGTAGTCAGTTGGAACGAAGAGGCAACCGTTTTCCCCATCGGTGATGAGTTCGGAGACCCCGGCTCCCGAACTGACCACGACAGGCTTTTTGTATATCCACCCCTCGAGCACCGCTAATCCGAAGCCCTCCAGCACCGAGGGTAGGATCACTACATCGGCTCTTGTGTACGCTGCCCTCAGCTCTTCCCCTGTTAGGTATCTGGTGAAAATAATCCTCTGGCGAACACCAAGCTTGCTCGCCAGTCGCTCTAACCTATCTAACCACCTCGTCCCTTTCGGGAGCCCTAAGCCACCCGTGCGAGCGCCTGAAAAACTCCCGTTGCCGACTAGCACAAGTTTCACACGAGGGAAGCGTTTGGCGACTCGCGCCAGAGCTCTAACCGCAGTATCTTGACCTTTTATTGGGTCGAGACGGGCAACCGCGAGGATTATCATGTCGTCATTGCTGATTCCAAATCTCTCGCAAAACTGCCTGACTTTAGCGTCCGATGCTCGACCATGCGCTTTTTCATTGATGTGGGGGTAGATCTGGAAAATCTTACCTTTAAAACCGGCTTTCGACAAACTCCGCTTGTATTTTTTACAGCTCATGATAATGGCGTCGTAGTCCTCCAGATATTTCAGCAAAAAGGTCCTCCATTCCCGAGTCATCTTATTCATGTCAAGGGGAATGTGCCATCGGAAGATTTTGCGCGTCGCTGGACCGGTCATTGACCCAACCAAAAGCAGCTGGAAATCGTGCACGTAAAACAGGTCAAAATTAACCTCGGCGTGCAGATCCATCATCTTCTTCGCGTAACGCCAGTTGAAAAGGGCATAGTCGGCGAAGTGCCTGCGGGGGATCCACGTTTGCTCCAGACCGTGGACGTTCCTCCACATTGCCTCTTTGAAGTGCCCGTAGCTAGCCAGTTCATGGAGTTCTAATTCAATTCGGTGTAGTACTATCCCGCCGAACGATGTCATTTCGGGGCCCAAGGGATTGATCGCCACCCAGTGGGGTTTCCGAATCTTTTCTTCCCTATACATCCATTGGAGCATGGGGGCAACCATGCCCGTGACTCCTCCAGGTGTATAATTGAAATCCTCACCTTCTATGAGCATTTTGAGCGGCGTTGGCTTTGGGAGGTCACCGTATCTCTCGAACAGTGCATCGGGGTCTAGCTTAAATCGTATTGGGGGGGTTTGAGAGCCCACGCACAATGATATCTTTCGCATACATGTGTAAGTTTGTTCGCGTTGCTTTTTACTCTTTCGGGGTCTGGTCTGACATAAATGATTAAACTTAATTAGTTCCACTCCAACCTCTCTAGAGGTTGAAAATGAATATCCTGTACCTCTCGTACGAGTTCCCACCCCATTTCGTGGGGGGGCTAGGGACCTACGCGTTCGAGATGGCACGCAGGTTCGCGAGGATGGGGCACAGCGTCACAATTTTCTCGAAAAATCCAGGTGATGCTATAACTAGGGACCTATACGAAGGTGTGGAGGTGCATCGTCCACTGCTTGCAGATGTAACAGACTTGCTTCCTGTGATGGTCCCAGAGGATGTGAAGAGGTGGCCCGTGAAAGCGCAAAACGACTTCGCGGAGGTATTCATGTATAATATCCTTGCCGCAACAAAAACGATCAACCTTCTGGTGAGATCGGATAAACGAATTTTCGATGTGGTTGTCGCCCACGATTGGCTGTCCGCCATTGCAGGGACGATGTGTAAGAAATCTCTCAATAAACCCCTCATCTTTCACTTTCATTCCACTGAACATGGAAGAACCGGTGATGGGTCCCCAACTATTAAGACCGTAGAGCGGCTGGCAGGCAAGGACGCTGGCACGATAATAACAGTAAGCTACGCGATGCGCGACGAACTCATCTCGCTGGGGTATGCGGAGGAAAAAATTCAGGTGGTGTGGAATGGGGTGGACCACGAAAAGTACGATCCGGCGAAATTCCCGGATGAAAAAATTCGGGCGCTTAGGGAAAAAATAGGGGCAGGAGATTCCCCGTTGATTTTGTTTATCGGGAGGCTCGCTTGGGTGAAGGGTGCTGACACGTTAGTGCACGCGATGCCAGCAATCTTGAAAGAGGTACCAAATGCCAAGTTAGTGCTCATCGGAAAGGGGGAGCAGGAGGAGATGATCAAACACCTCGTTGAACATCTGAGTATTCAAGATAACATGATATTGAATTTTGAATACGTAAGTGAAAAGGACCGATTGATTTACTACGCTGCTAGCGACCTCGTGGCCGTCCCATCGAAGTATGAGCCATTCGGCATTGTCTGCACCGAGGCGATGAGCATGGGAAAGCCAGTGATAGTCGGGGGAACAGGGACATCTGGCCTCAGGGAGCAAGTTGTCAACGCGGGGCCAGACATGTGTGGTGCTCACATCAATCCGTATGACCCATACGACATGGCTAAATTTGCAATAGAATTTCTCAAGGATGAAAATTTGAGGAAGGATCTCGGAAAAAATGCACGGAAGAGGGTGCTTGAAAATTTCACTCTCGATAAGGTGGCTGCCGAAACTGCGGGCGTATACAAACGAGTGGTGGCGTAACCGAATCTTGAGCTTCATTTAAATGGGCTGGTGGTCGGGATGCGGATAGCAATTCTTGCTTGGGAGTCGCTGCACTCAGTTCACGTGGGGGGACTTGGAGTCGTAGTCACCCGAATGGCCGAAGAGCTTGCGAAAAGGGGCCGTGACGTTTACCTGTTTACAAGGGCAGCAGAAGGACAGAGCAAGCATGCAAAGATCAATGATGTTAATTATTGCAGATGCGGGTTTGATCCCGGGAAGGACATCATCTCATTTTTCTCAAATATGTCGATGGCGATGGTAAAGGAACTCCGCGCCGTGGCGAGGCATAGCGGAAGGTTCGATATCGTTCATGGGCATGATTGGCACGTTGCGGATGCGCTGTACGAGCTCAAAAAGGAGGGTTATCCTATCGTGCTCAGCTATCACTCGAGCGAGTATGGCCGTAGGGGAGGAGCGTTTAGCGATAAGGATGTGTCCACGGAAGATAAGCGCGTGTTTGAGGAAATTTCCGTTAGAGAGGAACTAGGCGGGCGGTTTTCCGACAGAATTATTACGGTGTCTAGAACGATGAGGAGAGAGCTGTGTCGGCTGTACAAAATCCCCCGCGAAAAAGTCTACATCATCACGAATGCCATTGATCCCCGAAAATATCGGAAAGATGTGGATCCAAATAAGGTAAAGAAAAAATATGGTATCCCCCCGCTCACCCCCATAGTTTTGTTCATAGGTAGGCTGGAATACCAGAAGGGACCTGACATATTGATTGATGCGATTCCAAAAGTTCTCGAAAATCGGGGCGACACCAAATTCTTGTTCGCGGGAAAGGGGACGATGAGAAATTATCTCAAACGCAGAGTTCGAAAGCTTGGCATCTCAGATGCCGTGAGGTTTTTGGGGTGGATTCCTTACGGACGATACATCGATCTCCTGAATACCTGCGATATCGTTTGCATTCCGAGCAGGAACGAGCCCTTCGGCATAGTATTGCTTGAAGCGTGGGCAACTGGGAGGCCGGTCGTGGCGACGGATGTGGGCGGTCTTGGGGAGAACATTAAAAATTTGGTAAATGGGATCAAAGTTTATCCCAACCCAAAATCAGTAGCGCGGGGGATAAACTATCTCTTTAATCACCCCAAGATAATGGCGCGAGTAGGAGTTAAGGGTAAGGAGAAAGTCATGAGGTTTAACTGGGCATCCTCAATTAAAAAGTTGCTCAGGACTTACCACGGGGTGCTGGAGAGTCGTGCAACCTCCTTCGTCCCTGTAAAAGGTTTAAAGAGCCGTCGTCGTAAGCTACAGTGATGTTAGTGTTTGAGAAATTGAGTCGGTTTACAAATTTTTGTTTGGGCGAACTCTCCAAGTTCTAGCA
>CAYSRF010000031.1:0-9334 GCA_964433595.1 Hadarchaeota archaeon (SeqCode)
TAACGTGGGTGCTTTTACCGCAACCGTCTAGCCCGTCAATCGAGATGAATTTTCCTCTCATGCGAACACCAGAGCTTCCTGTGCCGATAGAGTTATGTAATTATCGGTCGATCAACCCATGGGTATCGGTATGCATAGAAGGAACACCACGAAAGCCGCAACGGCGAGCCATTTCTGACGTTTCGACAATTCTGAAACATCGTCGAGTGCCCCAGCGTGATATCCTCTGAAAAAGAGGAGGATAATTAAACCAAATATCGAGAAGAGAAGAAGCTGGGGAAAGAATAGGCCAAAGAGGATGAGGGAGAAGCCGAGCGTGCGGGTGAGTCCGTAGTGCCGCTCCCGGCCCATCAGCCCCCGCGCGATGTGCCCACCATCGAGTTGTCCCGCCGGCATTAGGTTAAGCATAGTCACGAGCATACCCACCCAGCCGGCAAACGCTAAGGGATGAAATAATCCGGGGGCCATAGGGATTAGGAAAGTCAACAGACCAAATAGCAGTGGGGTAAATGGCAGGGGGAGCGGCGCTAGAGGCCTTGTCAACATCAGCCCAATGATAGTAATTGGAACTGCGACCAAAAATCCGAAAATCGGACCGCTCATACCCATCTCGACTAAGGCCTCTTTGGTCGGAATTGGGCTTTTAATCTTGATGAATGCGCCAAGGGTGCCGAGAAACATCGGTATGGGTATAAAATAGGGGAGTGTCGCTGCAACCCCATGACGCCAAGCAGCGATTTTGTGACCCAGTTCATGTGCGCCCAAGATTAGTATAATCGATCCGGAAAACAAAAATCCGTAAATTATACTTCCCCCACCGAACCAATAACCCATCCAAAAGGTCGTGCCCAGCGTTGCCACCAGCAGTAGGATGTTTATCATCACGTTTGACTTCTCGATCTTCGGAAGCTTAGCGACCATCAACCTGAGCTCGCCCTCACGTCCGCGCATCACGGGCAGGTAGCCCTTCCGCTTGGCGGCGTCTAATAATGAACGAAAAGATTGTTTTGGATCGCGCGCGGTCGCCTCGAGTTCTATCCGGTCTTTCGAGGCGACGAAGTCTGAAATCTCGAAATGCTTCGCCACGAGCGCTAGGGGTTCTGCCAGCCAGTGGGGTAGCCCCTTGGTGACGACCTTTAGATTCTTGCCGCATTTGGGACACTCATTTTGTACGATTTCACCGACTTCTCGCGCCGACATCCGGTAGTCGGAGTATTTGCAGCTAAGGCACTCGAACTTCGCGGCCGGGAGTTTCTCCATTTTTGTTCCTCCTCCTACTCTTGATATCCCTGCCATCGCTGATAGAGCTGGTGTTCGACCCCAAGCACATCGAGGATTCGCCCGACGATGAAATCGATTAAATCGGAGATTCTCTCAGGTTTGTGGTAATATGCTGGCGAGGCTGGCAGGATTGTCGCCCCAGCCTGCTTCAGCTTGAGCATGTTTTTGAGGTGGATTAAATTGAACGGCGTCTCCCTTGGCACGAGCACGAGGGGGCGATTTTGTTTTAGCGTGACATCAGCTGCTCGCGAGATAAGATCAGCCGTTACCCCACTCGCTATCGCCCCAAGTGTCTTCATGCTGCAGGGCGCTATCACCATGCCGTCTGTACGATAGGAGCCGCTCGCGAGGGGGGCCGCTAACTCATCTGGTGAGTAGTTTCGCGTAGCCAGCTCTTGAAGATCTTCAACGCTTTTTTCTAGCTCGAGTTTTACGATAGTTTCAGCCGCTTTCGAAATGATGAGGTCGACCTCGATCTCCAGCTGGCGGCAGATTTCGAGCAGTCTAACCCCGTAAACCACACCGCTAGATCCCGTGATGGCGACGATTAGATGCATGGATCTTCCAACAGTGTTCTCTTGAGGGAGCATGTTTTTAAGCAATTTCCTTCACTTTGGCGGCAACGGCATCCCCAATCTCGGAGGTGCTGGATTTGCCGCCCAAGTCATAGGTTCGGACCTTGCCTTCCTTCAGCACATCAATAACTGCCCGCTCGACTTTATCCGCCACTCCCTGTTCTCCTAGGTGCTCGAGCATCATCTGCCCGGCCAAGATCGTAGCAAGAGGATTGGCGACATTTTTTCCCGCGTGCTTAGGTGCGGAACCGTGGATGGGCTCGAACATGCTTACTCCTTCGGGGTTGATATTGCCCCCTGGAGCGAGCCCTAAGCCGCCTTGAATCATAGCCCCGAGATCGGTAATGATATCGCCGAACATGTTGGGTGTTACCACAACTTGGTACCACTCTGGATTTTTCACGAACCACATCGTGATTGCATCAACAAATGCAAACTCAGTTTCGATCTCGGGATAATCCTTTGCCACCTGCTCGAATACCTCGCGCCAGAGGCTGTAGACATGCGTGAGCACATTGGCCTTATCGACCGAAGTCACTCTCTTTTTGCCCTTTTTGCGCGCTAGCTCGAAGGCGTAGCGTATGGCTCGTTTTGCCCCCTTTCGACTGATGACGCCTATCTGATATGCTATCTCGTCTCGTTCGACATCTATGCCCAAATCGAATTTCGCGGTATATATCGAGCGGAGGACCTCGAGTTCTGCGCGCGCTTTACCCTTCGCCCGCCCACCTATCGCGACATAAAAGTCCTCGGTATTCTCGCGCACCACGTAGAAGTTGATGTGTTCGGGGCCTTTTTCCCTGAGAGGGCACGGGACTCCGGGGTAAAGCTTGATTGGGCGCAGGTTGATGTACTGCTCGAAGTAAAATCGTAGTTTGAGCAGGATTCCTTGTTCGAGAACGCCCGTTGACACACGGGGATCGCCCAAGGCGCCGAGGTAAATCGCATCCATCTTAGAGAGTTGCCTCAGCCCATCATCCGGCACAAGCTCTCCGGTTTTAAGGTAGTGCTCAGCACCGTAGGGGAACTCGACGAACTCGAGCTTTAGGTCCGAGGTCGCCTCGGCTACGGTGCTCAGTACTTTCACCCCTTCACGAATTACCTCGGGACCTATGCCGTCGCCGGGGATCACAGCAATTTTATACTTCACGTAACCATCTCGTTGAAGCAATTATTTTTATTCGCTTGCCCACTTAAGCTTAAATGTTTGAGGTGGCGTGATGGATTCGGCACAAATATTTTCGGTGGCTCCTAGAGAACTGTGAAAAAGTGCCCAAAAATCGGCTTAACTAGGCGATTAGATCCAGCCGGCGGCACTTTATAAGCTTTATAAATTACTTTCGGTGCCCTCTCTCCCCCAAAATCACTTGAATATGCCGGGCCAAATCAAACTCGATAACCATGCAAAAGTGCCTCGTTTTGAACACGCTCCCGCTGACCAAAAACAAACAGGCGAAACTCCGAGAAACCTATCACTCTTTTCTCCAGATGGTTCAGGAGTGCTTCGGGCTGATCAAAGCCGGGGAGGTCAAAAGTGGCATGGAACTGCACCACCTGACTTATCGCAAGCACCGTCAGCAGTTCGGTGTCGCGGCCCAGCTTGTAGAGGAGTCTCGTCGTTGTGCTTGGAGAGTCCGCAAGACTGCTAACCAAATTAATCGCGTGATCGTGCGATTCGACCGACGCCTTTTCAGCATCAAGATCACACGAAGAGGTAATCCAGCCCTGAGCGTTCGCGTCAATTCTGAACGAATAGGTTTGCCGATCGCTCAGGATGGAGCTTGGCGAAGACTCCAAGCTCACCTCGGAGCTGGCTGGGCCATCAGCTCCACGATCATGCGTCAAGACCTCAAGTTCCTCGCCGTCCTGCGAAAGGACGATCCACAGAAGCGAGAAAGTCCGAACGTGCTGGGGGTGGACATCAACGCTGGCAGCGTTGCCGTGACCATCCGTAGTGCCGAGGGCAAAGTACTGGAGCAGCTCTATCTTGGACAGGACTTGGCGAGGATGCAGACAAAATTTGAGAGGCAAAGAGCGAAGCTTCAGACACATCGTGACACTCACAGCAGAAGTAAGGCTGGTAAAAAGCTCAAGCGCCTTAGCCGACGGCAGCGGAACTACACACGAACTCGATGTTGGCAGCTCGCGGCAGAAATTGTTAAGCTCGCCGAAAGATTCAACGCCTGCATAGCCATCGAGCGGCTCAAGCATCTTCGGAAGCATCGAGGCGAGTGGAACAGGCAAAGTCGAAAGCACGTCAACCGAATCCCCTACGGTCTCCTGCGATTTGCCATCGAACACAAGTCGGCTCAAGAAAGTATTGACGTGCAGGTAGTTAATGCACGATATACTTCTCAAATCTGCCCCCGATGCGGGTTCGTGGATAAAGCCAATCGAAGAAATTTCCGCTACTTCAAATGCATTCGATGCGGGTTTGAGGCGAACGCAGACCGGGTGGCTTCGCTCAACATCTGCCGCAGGGCGGGACCGGAAGGGTGGTGCCCCGAACAACCTGAGCCCCAGATTCCTGCTGCTGACGGCCCAGTCAACGGCCGTGTCTTGTCCGGTGAAGGTGTTTGTTGGCAACTTCAATTACCTGAGGGACAAACCCCACCCTCCATGGGGGGGTAGTTGACTTTCACTGGGCTCTCGTCGATCATGCTCTTGTTTCCGTAACCGCAGATCAGGCATCTTAAGGTAGTTGATTAACGTTTAAGGGTCCGCTTCAGATGAGGAAGCAGACCTCCAGCTTGAATTATTTTAAGAATGAAGCTTGGCAGTGCTTCCGCTTTGAATACCTTGCCAGTCCTTAGATTACGCACCGCGCCCTCTTGAAAGTCGACTTTTACTGCGTCGCCTGATTTGAAACTTCTGCGCACACCTGGACAAGTCAACACAATCAAACCTTGGTTGATGGAGTTGCGGTAAAAAATCCGGGCGAACGACTCGGCCACTATTGCCGAAATGCCAGCAGCCTTCAGAGCAATTGGTGCCTCCTCCCTGCTGGAACCACATCCAAAGTTCCGCCCAGCGACGATAACATCGCCCTTGACCACTTTAGACGCGAAACTTGGATCAATATTTTCCATCACATGCGGAGCCAGCCAATTTGGGTCATGATTTGCCTCAAACTTCGGCAAGTAGCGGCCAGCGATTATATCATCTGTACTTATGTTATTATCAAACACCCAAACGCGCGTCATTATACATCCCTTGGATCCGTTATTACTCCTTTTATCGCAGACACAGCAACCGTTGCTGGTGAAGCTAAGTAAACTTTCGACTCTGGGCTGCCCTGTCTTCCACGGAAATTTCTATTTGATGAGGATATACAAACCTCGCCAGGACCCAGAATTCCAACATGGGCGCCCATGCAGGCTGCACAACAAGGTGCCTCAACCAGCGCTCCTGCTTCTACAAATATCTTGATGAGGCCACTATCAAGCGCCTTTTGATAGACATCCCTAGAAGCAGGGGACACTATTAACCTGACACGCCTGCTGACCTTCTTGCCTCTGAGAATCGCGGCCGCAGCCTCTAAATCTTCCATCCTCCCGCCCGTACAACTACCTAGAAATGCTTGGTCAATCTCAATTTTTCCTACCTCAGCAACCGGCTTTACATTGTCCACTCTGTGGGGGCATGCAACCTGAGGTTCAAGCTCAGACAAATCGTATATGTATGTTTCTATGTATTGAGCATCCGAATCGCTATACACTGCGCTATAACGCTGCTTGGCTCGCCCTGTAAGGTACTTTTTTGTTACCTCATCCGGAGGCACAATCGCATTCTTTGTCCCCATTTCCACCCCCATGTTGCACATCGTCATGCGGCCATCCATCGTGATGTTACGGATCCCTTGGCCTGTGAACTCCGCAGAGCAATAGTTTGCACCCTCTGCGCCCAAATCTCCGATTATTTTTAAAATAACATCCTTTGCCATTACTCGTTTTGGCGGCTTTTTTTCTAGCGCAATTTTGATGCTCTCGGGGACGCGAAACCACAATTTTCCGGTCGCGAAAACGGCAGCCATGTCAGTCGCGCCTACGCCTGTCGAAACACATCCAAGCGCGCCGTATGTTGTCGTGTGTGAATCAGCCCCCACAATCAAACATCCGGGCAGCGCAAAACCTTTTTCAGGGACAACTTGGTGGCAAATACCTTCAAATATGTCGTAAAAGTTTTGAATCTTTTGCTCAGAAGCGAACTTCCTTAACACCATATGATTCTGTGCCGCATCTATCGAATTCGCTGGGACTTGATGGTCGCACACCATGACAATTTTGTTAGGATCCCAAACCTTAGCAGCACCTATCTCGCGAAATATATGGATAGCCAAAGGACCGGTGAGATCGTGTACCATCGCTACATCGATTTTTGCCTCAACGATTTCGCCTAGGCTAACGCTTTTTCTACCCGAAGCTCGAGCCAAAATTTTCTCGGCTATAGTCATGCCCATGCGATCACTTACGAATCGCCCCTTTGGCTGCGGAGCTAACGATGCGTGAATAAAGCGCGAGGTAACCCCTCTTGACCCGCGGTCCGGGAAGTTTAAACCGCTCGAGTCTGGCTTTAATCTCCGCCTCGGGCAAAACCAGTTCCAGCTTGCGCCGTTTGATATCAAGCGATATTTTGTCACCCTCGCGCACGATGGCTATTGGGCCACCCTCTGCGGCCTCGGGCGAGACATGGCCAACGCAGGCGCCGTGCGTGCCACCTGAGAACCTGCCATCAGTGACGAGCGCGACTGAATCACCCAATCCCATACCCATGACCGCAGCTGTCGGAGCGAGCATTTCTCGCATCCCCGGACTACCCTTTGGCCCCTCGTAGCGGATGACGATGACATCACCGTGTTTGATTCGCTTGCTCAAAATGGCCTTGGTTGCATCCTCTTCGCGATCGAAAACGCGCGCGGGCCCACCGTGGCGCAACATGCGCTGGCTTACTCCAGCGTACTTGACGACCGCACCCTTGGGGGCGAGGTTGCCATAAAGGATTGCTGTGCCGCCCTCGCGGTGGTATGGCTTCGTCAACGGCCTGATAATCTCAGAGTCGTAAAACTTCATAAATTTCAAATTATCTCGAACTCGACGTCCGGTGACGGTGAGCGGGCTTCCTCGAACTAACTTGCCCAGTCTCTTCATGAGTGCTGGCACTCCGCCCGCCTGTTCTAGGTCAAGCATGTGATGCTCGCCGCTCGGGCGTAGGTTGCATATGTGTGGCGTGCGGCGGCTGAGTCTGTCGAACACGTCTAAACAAAGTTTGATGCCGGCATCGTGGGCAATCGCGAGTAAATGGAGCACAGTGTTAGTAGAGCCCCCGAGCGCTAGGTCGACGATGATCGCATTTTCTAAGGCTGAGCGAGTCATAATCTTGCGAGGCGTTATCCCGCGCCGCAACAACTCCATGACTTGCTTGCCACTCTGCTTCGCGAGGCGTCTCTTTTTTGCGTCTACAGCGTGCGAGGTGCCAGTCCCCGGCAGTGACATCCCAAGCGCCTCGGTCAAACATGCCATGGTGTTCGCAGTAAACAAGCCGGCACATGAGCCACAGCTAGGACAGCATCGATCCTCTATCTCTCTCGCCTCGCGCTCGCTCATCTTTCCAGCTTTAACAGCGCCCACAGCCTCGAATGCACTTATAATATCCAAACGTTGCCCACGCCACTCCCCAGGCATCATCGGACCGCCCGTAAACATAATCGCAGGAATGTTAACTCGTGCGAGAGCCATGAGCATGCCGGGCACGATCTTGTCGCAGCTCGCAATGGCGACTACCGCATCAAAACGGTGAGCTTCAAGCATGAGCTCTAGGCTGTCAGCTATTACCTCTCGTGAGGGGAGTGAAAAGCACATGCCCTGCGTGCCCATCGCTATGCCATCACATATGCCGATGGTATTGAACTCGAAAGGTGTCCCCCCAGCTACACGAACGCCAGCTGCAACTGCCTCGCCCAGTTCTCGGAGGTGTAGGTGCCCTGGGACCACATTGTTGTAAGAGTTTGCTATCGCGACGAACGGGCGCTCAATGTCGGCGTCTGTTAAACCATCGGCTTTCAAAAGAGCTCGCCGAGGCAAACTTTCGAGACCTGCAACGACCTCTCGGCTTCGAAGCTTCATCGATCCAACCTCCTAGAAGGCTTCATCGTTAAGCTTTATTTAATTTTCCTGATACAAAAATACGTTCATCACTTCTCGATGCCAGCCCACTTTCGAAGCTCCTTGCCAACCTTTTCTATGAGGTGAGCCTTGCCTTCCTCACGCATCTGCTTTAAGTTGGTGATCCCCTTCTGGCTTTCAGCGACCCATTCCTTCGCGAAACCACCGCTCTGCACATCCTTTAGTATCCTGCTTATCGTCTCCCTCACCCTTCCGTCTATGATCCTCGGGCCTCGCGTCCGCCCGCCGTGCTCGGCCGTGTTGCTGACTGCGGCCCACATACCCTCTAACCCATGTTCGTAAATCAGGTCCACAATGAGCTTCAGTTCGTTCAAACACTCAAAGTATGCGACCTCAGGCTGGTATCCCGCTTCGATGAGGGTCTCGAACCCCGCTTTTATTAATTCTGAAACCCCTCCGCACAGCACGACTTGTTCACCGAAAAGATCCGTCTCGACTTCCTCCTTGAACGTGGTTTCGACGACGCCTATGCGGGTAAGGCCCACGCCCTTCGCCATAGCAAGGGCAATTTCTTTTGCCCTACCGCTCACGTCTTGGGCCACCGCAAGCAACCCTGGTGTCCCGGAGCCTTGCTGATACATCCGGCGCAGGATTGCTCCCGGTGCTTTTGGGGCTATCATGATCACATCGACATCCTCCGGCGGCACAATCTGTTTGAAGTGGATGTTGAACCCGTGACTGAAGCAAAGCACCTTGCCTTTTTTCATGTGCTGAGCGACCTGCTCGCGGTAGACCTGTGCTTGGTACTCGTCGGGGATGAGCATGTGGACGATGTCCCCCCGCCGCGCGGCTTCGGCGATATCGTAGACCTCAAACCCATCGGCCACTGCTTTATCATAACTCGGGTCCTTTATGCTTCCGATAATTACCTTGCAGCCGGAATCACGGAGATTGTTGGATTGCGCCTGTCCTTGGTTGCCGTAGCCTATGATCGCTATGGTCTTGCCCTTGAGCACGTTTAGGTCGGCGTCTCGGTCATAGTAAATTTTTGCCATGCCAACACCTCTTAACTTATTTCACGCGATATAAGAACCTGCCCCGAGCGAGCGACTTCTTTTAGCACTTCTGAACCCAATGCTTTGATTACGCGCTCGATTTCGTCGTGCTCCCCACTGAGCTCAGCGATCAACACATTGCCCTTGGACTCAACCACCCGACCGCCTGCCCCCTCGATCTGCTGCACCACCTGCCATAGTTGCTTCTCGTTCAGTTTTCGTGTCTTTAACAGTGCCACCTCCCGAACGATGCTTCGCTCGGGCTCGATCACCTCGACATCCACGATGGGCTCCGAGCGGA
>CAYSRF010000032.1:0-9311 GCA_964433595.1 Hadarchaeota archaeon (SeqCode)
GCTCATTGACCTCGTGCTCCTTCCCTCTAATGATGTGCGTTACCCCCATTTCATGGTCGTCGATTGCGACTGAGAAGTTGTAGAGAGGCCAGACCGAGTAGCGCTCCCCCACGCGCGGGTGGGGTTTAGCCGTCACCCGAAGCGCAGGCCAATCACGCACAGCAGGATTTGGGTGATTTAGATTGGTCTTGATGCGCACGACTGCTTCTCCCTTAGCGATTCCACCGGCCAGCATCCGTCGCCATCGCTGAAGTTGTTCTTCGCTAGAAAGCTCGCGGCATGGGCAGGGCTTTTTCCGATCGCGCAGCTCCCGGAAGTCCTTAATGAGGCAGGTGCATACGTACGCCTTACCCTCGCGCAGGAGTTGCTCCGCATAATTGTAGTAAAGCTCGAGGCGGTCGGACTGCGCGTGCTCTTCGTCCCAGCTCAGGTCCAACCATCGGAGATCCCGGCGGATGAACTCGTACATCTCAAGCAGCGCGTTCTCGGGATTCGTGTCTTCGAAGCGAAGGATGAATTTGCCTTTGTACCGGCGGGCGTACTCGTGGCTAAGCAGGGCAGTCCTAACGTGTCCCAGGTGCAGCGGTCCATTAGGGTTCGGGGCGAAGCGGGTGATGATTAAGGGATATTTTTCGATGTCTGGGAGCTCGGGGAGGCCACGCCGCTCCTCAGGCTTTGGTCGCTCTACTGGGCCGACCTTCCGTAGGCGGAAAAGCTGCTCCTCGCGGGGGAGCTCGTTGACCTCGGCGATGACTTGCTCGACCAGCGCAGAGAGCTCCTTGATCTTGGAGCGCCACCCAGGCAGCTCCGCCACCAGCTTCCCCAGCACGGCCTTTGCGCTCGCTCGCCCCTCATGCTCGATGGCATTGGTGAGGGCCCACCGAAGCGCTTCCCTGCGGATGTCCTCCAATCGATCACTCGACAGACATTCTATTGGCGATGCAAATAAAGCTGAAGTGCGGTGCAGGAACCTGGGCGACTCAAAAAGGGCGAACAACGAGGACTTCAGTAGTTCCGAAAAATCAATTAATTGTTATTTTTGACAATTTATTCAATATTCTATTCCTGACTGGTATGATACTATTTACATTCATTGGGCTCTCCTAGTACCTCTTTTAGCAGCTCTGCTCTGCGGGATCCCAACCTCCGTGGTCTTAATAGCAAAATTGGCTAGGAAAACAATGAAAAAATTCGCAAGAAAAAAAGTTGGGATGAAGAGGTGTTTCGTGATATCAGGTCTTATCGTACTCTTATTGATATTATGCTCCAACATCTTGGTAATCGCTTTATTTGCTATATCGTTATTTACTGTAGTAGGCATTGCTGGGATAATCATTCTGTTAAAACATGCTATGAAGTTCTTGGAACGTTAACTTTTTAGATAAAGCAAATTACTAAATAAATTTGTGTCCAAACGACTGGGTAAAATCAAGATGGTATGGACATTTTCGGAACTACTGCCCCTGTCAAAATTCTCGCTTAATCGTGAAATCCGCTAACTCTGACAAAACTTCCCTCGCTCTTGACTCTGGAAGTACCTTCAGCTTTGATTTAGCTTGGGCGATAAGTTCCCGCGCTCGCTCGGCCACATAATCGATTGCGCCCCCGCGCTTTAGCATGTCGATTGCTGCCTTTAGCGCGGCCTCCGATGCGTCCCGCTTGCCGAGCGCACGTAAAAGCGTGGATTTATCCTCCTGTGGTGCGATGGCGAGAGCCCTGACTACTATGAGCGTTTGCTTGCCCTCTCGAACATCACTCCCTATCGGCTTGCCGAACTTTTCCTGCTCACCCTCCACGCCAAGCACATCGTCCCGCATTTGAAATGCTGTCCCGATTAATCGTCCGTATTCAGCGAGTGCACGGACCTGCTCGGGTTCTCCTTTCCCCAAGAGGGCCCCAACTTTCATGGACGCTTCTAAGAGCGCCCCCGTCTTCCCGCTGACCATGCGCATGTATTCAGCCTCGCTGACATCGGTGCGCCCCTCGAATAACATGTCGAGCACCTGTCCCTGACAGATCTCGAAGCTAGCCTTGCTCACAGTGTCGAAGAGCTCGGCTACGCGGGTGCCCTCGAGCCCAAGCCGTTTGGCGTTTGCTGCTATAGCCTCGAAGACCTTCGCGAAGAGAGCGTCGCCAGCTATGAGCGCAACGGGCTCCCCCCAAAGCACATGCACTGTCTTCACGTTCCGCCTAAACTCGTCCCGGTCCATTATGTCGTCGTGGATGAGGGTGAAATTGTGTAGGAGCTCAAGCGCCGCCGCTGACTCAAGGGCATCCTCTGCTTTCCCCCCCACCGCTTCACAAGCAGTGAGCGCAAGGCACGGGCGGAGCCGCTTCCCGCCAGCTTCAAGTAAGTGCCGCGTCGCGCGCGCCAATATCTCGGGCTCAAGCTCACGGGGAACCCAACGGTCAATCTCGCGCTCGACCATGCGCGCCCGCTCCTCCATGTATTTCAGCACATCCATTTAGCCACCCAGCTTCAGGCACGACCCGTTCCGCAACAGGTGAAGGTTTTCATTAGAGTACTCGAGTTCCTGTCCCAGCTTGAGCATTAACTTGAGTTTGTCGACGGTGCTGTGGCAGGGCACTAGGTGCTCGGGTTGCACGAGCTTGATGAACTCTATCGTGCCGACCCGCCCGGCGTGCCCCGACACATGAACATCGCGATGAATCCGGGCACCTTGGGCACGGAGCTTCGTCTCGAGGAGCTCACGGTTGGATTCGTTGATTGGGTTTGGGATAACACTTGCCGAGAAGATCACTTCATCATCGCGCCTGACTTTAAAAGGTAGCTGCCCATTCGCGATGCGCGAGAGCACCGATGTCGGTTCACCTTGGTGCCCTGTGCAAACGAGCACGTAGTCCTCCCTCGATTTCTCAATCTCACGAAGCAGGTTGTGAACCGCATTCGGGCGTCCATGGATGCGCAACTCTGGAGGGAAGTCGACTAAATCAAGGTTGAGTGCAGCCGTGCAGTAATTGCGGAGTGAGCGTCCGATTAGTACGGGGGTACGCCCCAGCTCGAATGAGAGGTCGACTATCGATTTTAGCCTAGTGATGTGGGACGAGAAAGTTGTCACGAGCACCGCCTCGCCAGTGGAGCTTGCTTCTTCCATAGCCTCTTGGAGCATCTCCTTCGCGTGGCCCTCTGAGGGGGTGGGACCGGGTTCATCTACCCTTATCCCTCCGACCAGAGCCGCAAGCACCCCATCGCGGGCCAGTTGCTTCAGACGCACGCGATCGGTCTTGTACCCAATCAAGGGTTCCTCGTCGAACTTGAAATCGCTCGCACATAACAGGGTCTCGTTTGAATTACGCGCAGCGATGAAGACCGTCTGGAGGATGCTGTGGGCAGCGGGGATGAACTCGAGCTCGATGCCGTCCACCTCCACGCTGTCTCCCGGCATCACCGTGCGAAGCTCGTTCTTGGGCTTGAAATTGCGCTCCTCGCGTATAACGTGTTTCACGAGTTCAAGGGTAAACGGGGTGCCATAAATCGGAACATCATATGAATGCGCTAGCTTACCAACCGCACCTATGTGGTCGAGGTGCCCGTGGGTAAGTACGATCGCCCGAACCTTTCGGTTGCGGAGCGGGCTGTCGTCGGGAATGCCGTTTATGTTTATGAGCTCCTCGCGGCTCATCTTCCCTATCTCGGCGTCCTCGAATGCCATGATGCTGTCGAGCCTTATCCCCATGTCGATGATCACGTACTTACCGTCGAAACCCAGAGCAGTCATGTTCTTACCGACTTCACCCAAACCGCCTAACGGGAGGATCTCGACTGTCATTGCCTCCATCCTCTCCCGAACTCATCTGGGTTCAAGCCGCGGGCTAGGAACCACTCGCGAGTCCTGCCCGTGATCACGATAGGCACTTTGCGCAGATCCTCAACCCGCTTGCAGCCGGTGAGAAACATCGCGGCCTTCAGCTCTACGATGAAATCGTTCAAAAGCTTGATGACCGCTTTTCTGCCTTGGGACACGGCACGCAAGAGGGGGAGCGCCAAACCGACGAGATCGGCACCTAGCGCAAACGCCTTCACGGCATCTAAGCCCGAGCGCACACCGCCGCTCGAAATCACTGGTATCCTAACCGTCTTGGCCACCTCCGCTGTGCAGACCACTGTCGGGATGCCCCAGTCCCAGAAGCTTAGTCCTAAGCGAGCACGAGCCGGAGAACGAAATGTCTCCACTCTCGCCCAAGATGTCCCTCCGGCGCCGCTAACATCGATCGCCGCCGCCCCAACACCGACCAGTTTTCTTGCTACCTCCCCGCTCACTCCGCTGCCCGTCTCCTTAGCTATCACTGGGATATCGATCTCTCTACAGATCTTAGCAAACTTTGCAAGGGCACCCCTGTACCTAGGTTCACCCTCGGGCTGCACGAGCTCCTGCAGTGGGTTCATGTGGATCGAGAGAGCATCTGCGTCAATCATCTCGACTGCTCGACGCGCCTCCACCACCCCATAGCCATGCGTCAGCTGGGGCATGCCCAAGTTGCCCACGAGGAAGACATCTGGGGCAACGCTTCGAACTTCATACGTCTTCGCCAGTTTTTTGTCCTCGATTGCTGCGCGCTGGCTCCCAACGCTGAAAGCCAACCCGAGTTCCTGAGCTACTGAGGCTAAGACCAAATTTAGCTTCTGTCCCCCTTTGTGACCACCCGTCATCGCGCATATCATTATTGGCGCCTTAAGCTTAGCCCCCAAGAAGGAGGTGCCCAGGTCGATGTCCTCGAGATTGAGCTCTGGGAGGGCATCATGAATAAGCTCGATGTCGTCAAAACCGGGGCACTTAAGGAGGGTCTCAACATCCTTTTTCAAACATACTCTGATGTGATCAATTTTTCGGTTAACTGTCCGCCTGCCCATTCACTCACCTCGCCGCAACCCTCGTGCCGAGCCCGCGCTCCCCTAGGATCGCCCGCCTCAGGATGTTTGGCTTTGTCGCGTTAACTATCTCCACCTCCACCTCGCGCTTGGCCAACGTAAACAACTCACGCACCTTATTTGCCATGCCGCCCGTGACATCTTTTCCGCCGACGCCGACGGTCAACTGCTTCTCAACCGACGGCCAGTTGCTCAAAGATATCTCCTGGATGAGTTCGGCATTTTTATTCGTCTTCGGATTTGCCGTGTAGACTCCGTCGACATCAACACCTAGGATGGCTCGATTCGCCCCGAGTTCGCGCGCGAGTTGAACAACCAACTGGTCACCCGAAAGAATGCTCATCCCCTTGTCCAAATCCGGCACGGCATCCCCATACAGCACGGGTACAAGCCCGAGATCGAGTAGCTTGCGCAATGGTGTGAGTTCCATTGACTTGATCCTCCCGTTCTCCACCACGGCACAAGCAGAGGGTTGCATCGCCATCGCAGGTACACCTGCCTGCTGAAGGGCGTCCACCACATAAGCGTTGAGTCTTTCCATCGCACGATGAGTCAACGCAAATCCGATTAGCTGTCGCGGGTTCCTATACCCCTCGGCGATCTTGTACTTCGACGCCATAGGGTGCCCGAATGAGCCGCCCCCGTGCACGAGCACGAGAGGTCCCTTAGCTGCTGCTACTTCCCTTGCTAACCTTTGAAGCGTCGCCCGTTTGACCGCGAACCGCCTGCTCTTATCTGTTATAACACTCCCACCTAATTTCACAATTAGAGATTGCATTTTGATACCCCCAAGTTCTAAAAGCGGCCTGCCCAAGCGGCTAGGCTCCCCCGCCTTCTAAGTTCTCTTTTGACATATTCTGTTACATTCTTCTGCGGAATATTATATTTCCTCGAAAAATTCTTTATTTCAGACTTAATAGCTCGTGGGGTCATCTCGCGATGTCCGCCTTGTAGTATCAACTGTACAATCACTGCTAAAAGCACGGATCCATAGTGTATAAACACATCGTACGCGATTGGATGTTTCTTCTTAAGCCTCTTCAAGAATCTACGCCACCCGTCTACTTTTCAAACACAATGGATGCATAACCTACAATTTGAGAAGTCCCCCCACTACCCGTTGTCTCGTTGCTGGTTGCATACTTTAAAGTTCGAGCTTTAGCGCCAAGATCTTTTACTGCTGTCATAACAACTGCGATAGGACCGAACCCACATGTAGTTGAATTATATTTCTTTAAACCTTCGTAAAAACCGCTTACATCCAACTTTTCTATCTTGCTTATTGTTTCTTGATCCACTCGCTTTATCCACTGTAAAATTTCTGGAAGGCTTCCTGTAACGGGAACGTAACCATACACTACTCCATAATGAATAAAATCTGAACTTGCGAGCACCAGCGCATCTCTATTTAACTCTTTTATTGCTTTTACAATTGCGTTTCCAAGCTTTACCGAAATTTCTTGGCCCATCTTATCTGCCCCCATTATTATTGGTGTGATCCTAAAATCTGAACCAAAGAGATGCTGAAGAAAAGGTAACTGGACTTCCAGCGAATGCTCTTCAAAGTGAGCAACTGGATCCTCTGTTATAAATTTTGCTTTAGAAATGATCTTCTTCGTTAACTCTAAATCAACTTCCACTTTCCCAAGGGGAGTGTTCCATTTCTTGCTAACATCGGCAAACACACCTCGCATTTGTCGATGTGCAGGCCCGATCAAAACTACTGTCTGCGGCACCCCATCTTTAGCTAAAGATGCAAACCCATGAGCTGCTACTGGACCGGAATACGGATAGCCAGCGTGGGGCGAAACTAACCCTAATATCTTCCGCGACCCGGCTTTCACCTTTGGAATCTTACCTGGCCCGTACTTATGAGTGTAACACCATTCGATCTGCTCTCGGAGTGAGGATTCGAAACCAGCATAAAATTGTCCGGCAAATGCTGGAGGCCTCACCTACTCGCCTCCCGGCTTGGTCTCAAATTCCTTGACCGAAACCTCGAACGGCTTGTCCGGCGAGAGGTCGCCCCGCTCCCGAAGCACTTGACGCGCCAACAGCCAGTAGATGAGCGCGAGTGCCTTACGCCCCTTGTTGTTCGTTGGGATGATGAGATCTATATCCGTCGTCTCGTTGTCGGTGTCGCAGAACCCCACCACTGGTATACTTGCCTCAGCCGCCTCGCGCATGGGTTGCTCATCCGCTAGTGGGTCGGTGATGACGAGCGCGGCTGGCTCAATATATCCCTTGTAGAAGGGGTTGGTGAAAGTGCCCGGGATGAACCTACCCACCATAGCCCTAGCCCCAGTCACCTCACCGAATCGCTGGGCTGGGCGCTGGCCGTACTGTCGAGCCGAGACCACGACGATGCTCGCGGGCTCAAACCGCGCTAGGAACCTCCCGGCCAAGCTTATGCGCTCATCTGTCTTCCGGACGTCGAGCACGTAGAGCCCATCGGGTCGCACGCGGTAGATGAAGGGGGCCATTGCGCCCGTCTTCTGCCGGGTTCCTATGTGAACGCCGCTCGAGAGGTAGGTGTCGAAATCCACCAGCCCGACTACGCCTTCCGCAAACTCGTTCGTGCTCATCATAGTATCCCCATTTTCGCTTTCTTTCCCAGTTCTCCCTCAATTCGGATTAATTCATTAAGCTTGGCTACTCGCTCGCCCCCGACCACACCTGTTTTGATAATGGGACAGCCCCATGCCACAGCTAGGTGGGCGATGGTTTCGTCGGGAGTCTCCCCCGAGCGATGGGATACCACAGGAACGTAATTGCTATCTTTCGTCAATTGCACAGCCTTGTGGGTATCTGTAAGTGTGCCGATTTGGTTCGGTTTTATCAGCACCGAATTTACGGCGCCGACTTCTATCCCTTTTTGAATCCGCGCGACATTTGTGACGAAGAGATCATCACCGCATATCAGGCATTTTTCACCGACTTTTTTCGTAAGCTCCGCAAAACCATCAAAATCCTCCTCGTGCAAAGGGTCCTCGACAAGGAAGAGTTTGTATGTGTTGATCAAATCAAGAATGAAATTTATTTGCTCGCCCTCATCACGAGATTTGTCCTCCCGTTTATAGAGATATTTTTGCTTATGCTCGTCGTAGAGGCTGCTCGCTGCTACATCCAATGCTGGCCTGACTTCAAACCCAACTTCGTCGCTCGTTGCTTCACATGCTTGTGCAACTATTTCAAGTGCCGCCAAGCTATCCAAATTTGGAGCCCATGCGCCCTCATCGCCCTTACCGCCAGTGAAGGTTGGATCCTTTGCCGCGATAAGGGCTCGCACGCGCTTATGGACTTTGGCGTTGGCGAAAGCCGCATTCGCAAAACTTTTCGCGCCAACAGGAATAGCATGAAACTCCTGTATGTCGGGAGCTCGGCTGGCTGCGTGGGCTCCGCCCCCAAGCACGTTACCGAGCGGGTAAGGCAGTTGAACCGCTTCCTCGCCACCTAAATGCTTATACAAAGGTAGATCACGAGCTGCCGCCGCTGCCTTTGCAACTGCCATGGAGATAGCTACTGCCGCGTTTCCCCCAATCCTCGAGAAATTTGGCGTCCCATCGAGTTCATGAAGAAGGGAATCTACCTCCTCCAACCGGTCAGTCGGGCTGCCGATCAGCTTCGGTGCCAAGATTTCTTTAACAGTTTTAACTGAAACGTCAACCCCACCTTCGGGAAATGCGATGACCTCGTGCTTTCCTCTGCTTGCTCCGCTCGGGGCTGCCGCCTTCCCAAAACCAACCGCGGCGCTACCTTCATCCTTTGTGGTTACATCGACCTCAATGGTTGGATTGCCCCGGCTGTCGAGGATTTTACGCGCTTTCAAGCCGCTGATGATTAACTTCAAGTTGACACCTATCCAATATTGCCAACGAACCTTAAAATCACTTCTATCGAGACAAAAAATCGAGTGGGATTAAAACTCGGGTGCCGACCATTTGAGAGTAATCTGAGTGGTGGGGTCGCCGAGATTCGAACTCGAGTCACTGGCTTTTTTGCGCTGGTCTAACGCCCCATTTGGCAGGACCGCTTAAACAATCCTTAAGCCAGCAGGATAGACCAGGCTACCCCACGACCCCAAACAGAACTCGATTTTGGAAAGATAAGCGTTATGGGATTTCTCAATTCTGACTAAATTTCCTTCACTGCCTGTGGGCCTGAAACCGTGGCGCTTGTACAAGGGGACACGTGCCTCGAAGACGCTCGCCACGATTAGAGTACCCTTGAAGTCGGTCAGTATTTGCTTGAGCAGTCCTGTCTCTATGCCCTGCCCTCGATAGCTCGAGCTGACGTTGATGTCCTGCAAGTATGCCTGCTTGCCATGCTCCCGGACGACCGCGCTTGCCATCACTGAGCACTGGTAGTCGTCCCAGCACTCGTACTTGCACGCGCCCTCCTGTTCAAAGCGTTTGATTTG